>DATFXE010000653.1:0-5280 GCA_035258585.1 Roseiflexaceae bacterium
ACATGCCTTGCTCGAAGGAGAGCGCGCCGCTGAGTGTCCACCCGCGCGACGACTCGGCCATGTAGCGGATGCCGGTATACTCAGTCAGACCCTCGTCAAGCCACGGCTCGGCGGCCTCGTTTGTGGCTGTCTGCATGGGCCACCACTGATGACCGATCTCGTGTGCAGTGACATAGGCCAGCCAGCTATAGCTGCTCCCCGAGTACCCAACCTCGCTTGTCACCAGTGTCGGGTATTCCATGCCGCCGGCGGCCGTGGCGTCGTCGGGCACATCCACGATCGTTAGCCGCGGGTGCGGGTAGGCGCCGTACCAAGAGCCGTACAGTTGAAGCGCCTCGGCCGCGACACCCAGGTAGGCGTTGGCCGCCGCTGCGTGCTCGGGCAGATAGTAGAGCGCGATGTCGACGTTCCCAGCCCTGGTTAGGCGGGTTTGAAAATCGGGTGAGGCTGCGAAAGCAAAATCAGTTACATCTTCGGCGAGAAAGCCCAGCGTCCGCGTGCCGGTGGCGTTGGTGGTCTCGCCTGTGGGCACCCCCGCGCCGGCCACCCTATAGCCCTGTGGAACAGTAATACGCACATCGTAGGTGCCGAAGTCGTTGAAAAATTCGGCGTTGGCGTGCCACGGCTCGGTGTCCCAGCGCCCGCGATCATAGACCGCCATTTTAGGGTACCACTGGCCGACCATAAAGAAGCTATCGGCCCGGCCGCCATAGCCAGTCCGGGCGAACACATGTGGCAGCAGACTGGTCCAGCTGACAACCAGGTTCAGGCTCTGGCCGGGCAGCAGCGGCTGCGGCAGCCGCACGTGCAGCAATGTGTCGGTCAACGTCGCGCTGGACAGGAGATCGGTTCCATCGGCCAGCTCCAAGCTCCGCACCGTGATATCGCCGACATTATCGGGCGGCAGGGTCGCGGCGCTCCAGCGGCCGTACTCGCGCATCCAGATCGTGTTGGCATCGCGGAAGGCCCGCAGATACAGCCGCAGCCAGATCTCGCCAAGGGTGTCGGGCGAAGGATTGGTGTAGGTGATTCGCTCGGTTCCCGCTACCGTCTTGGCGATCGGGTCGAGCCGTACATCCATCGTGTACGATGCTACATTCGGAGCTAGCTGTGCTATCGGAAGCGGCCGGGCCGACGATGCGGACACGCTGCTGCTCAGCAGCAGAAGCAAGAGCAGAGTCAGGAGAATGCGAGAGGACAACGAAGACTCCTTTGGGAAGCGGCGGCTTCAACTGATACAACAGATACGGCAACGGATGTAACCGAGCGACAAAGCTTCGGTTGTATCCGTTCCGTATGCGGTATATTGGCTGAAGATCAGGCGACAATGTCAGGCAGTCACAAGAGGAATAGCTTCCCCCGTCGGCACCCCGGCCAGCTGGCCGCAGGCGGCCGCGATCGCCAATCCGCGCTCGACGCGCACTGTGCACGCAATCCCGCGGTCGAGTAGCTCCTGCTGGAAACGCAGCACGCGCGCGCGCTCGGAGCGTCCCAGCGGCGCGCCAGGCACTGGATTCCATGGGATCAGATTGACGTGACACAGCATGCCTTGCAGCAGCTCAGCCAGCGCGATCGCCTGCTCTGGCAGGTCGTTCTTGCCTTGCAGCAGCACATACTCAAACGACACGCGCCGATTCGTCCGCGCGATATACTCGCGTGTGGCATCTAGCAGCGCCGCGATCGGGTAGCGCCGATTGATTGGCATGAGCTCTGAGCGCAGTGTGTCGTCGGGCGCGTGGAGCGAGATCGCCAGGTTGATCGGCAGCGGCTCGTCTGCGAGACGCCGGATCCCGCTCACCAGGCCAACCGTCGATACTGTCATGCTGCGCGCGCCCATATTGAAACCCTGTGGGTCGTGCAATCGCACGACCGATTGCCACCAACGATCGTAGTTCGCAAACGGCTCGCCCATGCCCATGAACACCACGTTCGTCAGCGCTTCAACGTTTGAACGTTCAAACGTTGGAACGTTCAAACGCAGCTCCCGAGCGGCCCAGAGCGCCTGCTCGACGATCTGGCCAGGCGAGAGATTCCGCAACAGACCAAGCCGCCCGGTGGCGCAGAAGACGCAGTCCATCGCGCATCCGGCCTGCGTAGAGACACACGCGGTCGCCCGATCGGGGTAGACCATCAGCACGCTCTCGACAACCTCGCCGCCGGGCAGCTGAAATAGCGCCTTGCGAGTCATACCGTCGTCGGCGGTCTGAAGGCGCATGAGCTGGAGCGAACCGATGCGGGTCTCGGCGGCCAAGCGCTCGCGCAGCGCTAGTGGCAGATCGGTCATTGCCGCCGGATCGACGGCGAGGTTGACATAGAGCTGCCGATAGATCTGCCTAGCGCGGTAGGCCGGCTGGCCCCAGCTGTGTAGCAGCGCTTCGAGATCCGAGAGCGCGAAGTCATACAGATTAGGAATATCTATCGTCATAATGCTGGGTATTATACCATTCCAACGCGCATATCCAATATGTCGCAGCTGCTCGTTGCAGCTGCTGGCGACATGTTCAATTCGATGTCACTGCCACGTGAACGACAAAGCGAGGACGCACTGCGTCCTCGCCCGTTTCTGTATCGATCTTACGCCCTAGCGAGCGCCGTCTTTATCTATCAAAGACCGGTGACATCACGGCGAGCCTAGCGGCGGCGGCGCGCTCGTGGCTGGCTGATTCGCGCCGGCACGCGAACGGCGACCCGCTGTTCCCTGGCGACACGCGCCGCGAACACCACAATCATCGCGACGAGTGCGACGAGCAGCATAACTTCCATGATATATCTCCTTCGGGCTTGCTAGGCGCTGCCGCCAGACAAGAATTGTTGCCGTTGCCGATAGTATAACAGGCTGGCGCGGGCATCTCTATAGGCGATCTGTACTAACACATTCAGGTACTTTGATCAAAGAACGCCGCAGCGCTGAGTTTTTATACCTGAATCTACGCAAGAATTATGCCAGTGGATGTTTCGGAGACGCGTTCTTCCCTTGTCATATAGATGACGAACGCACCTGGCGCATGGTTACACCAACCACGGTTTAGCGCCCGCCCCGATACCCCAGCCAATGCAGCGACGAGGCATCATCGCGCCAGTTCGGGCGAACTTTGACCCACAGCTCCAGGTAGACTTGCCGCCCAAGCGTTTGCTCAATGCCACGCCGCGCGCCGCTGCCGATCCGCTTCAACATCGCCCCGCCCGCGCCGATCAGAATGCCCTTCTGCGAATCCTTCTCGACATAGATCGTCATGCGGATATACTGCGCCTGCTCCTTCTCTTCCCACTCCTCGACCTCGACGGCGACGCCGTGCGGCACTTCCTGCTCGATGTAGCGCAGCACCTGCTCGCGCACCAGCTCAGCGGCATGCTCGCGCTCGCTCTGGTCGGTGATCTGATCGTCAGGGTAGAGCGGCTTGCCGGCCGGGAGCCGCCGCACAAGCTCGTCGACCAGCGTCTCCAACCCTTTCCGGCGCAGCGCCGAGACAGCCACCTCCATATCCCACGGCCCTAGCTCGCGGTATGCTTCCAGGTAGCTTGTTCCACCACGTGGCCGCTGGTCAAGCTTATTCAGCACCAGGATACGCGGCGCGCGCGAGCGACGGGCCAGCTCGGCAATCTGCCGATCGGTTCGATTCGGCGGCATAGAGATATCGACCACGAAACACACGACATCGGCATCCGGGATGCTGCGGCGCGCCTGTTCGACCATAAACGAACCAAGCTTGGTGCGCGGATCGTGGATGCCAGGCGTATCGACAAAGATGATCTGGGCATGATCGAGATTGAGGATGCCGCGCTGAGCTACACGCGTGGTCTGCGGCTTGGGCGAGACGATCGCTACCTTCTGGCCCAGCAGCGCATTGAGCAGCGTAGATTTGCCGACATTCGGCTTGCCCACCAGCGCCACAAAACCCGAGTGGAAGTTCTCGGGGGAAGCAGATGAGGGAGTGCGCGGATGAGGGGGTGAAGGGGCGATCTGGTCTTCAGGCTCCGAGTCAAGTATCGCCACCTCGCCCTCTCGCTCCCCCGCCCCCTCACCCACGTCTGTGCCACCGATCGTCACGTGCTCATCCGTGTCGAAAGCGTCCTGGTCCTCTATCTGCGCATCCAGACCTTCGTCCAACGCGACCAGAAAGGGCTGGAGGCGATCGAGCCGCGCGGCCAGACGGAACTCGCGCGCTGCAAGCGCCTCAGCGCCCTGCAGCCGCCCCTGCGCGTCGAAATCGAGGATTAGCGGCTCGTGCAGCGGCTGGACTTCAGCCGGCTCTTCGTCGACGATCGCAACAGTGAGCGTCATCGCACGGGCATCATAATGCGCCTGCGGATGCTGGAGCGCCAGGGCCAGGTCATCGCGCGTTACACTCTCGTCTAGCTCCAACTCGACGCCTATCACCTTACCGTCGTCGTCAAGCAGCAATGCGCCGTTGCATTCGCCCTCACTATCGGTGCTGCCGGATTCGATCTCGGTGAAATACCAGTAGAGCGTCCCGGCGTCCGGATCATAAGAGACTGTTATCATACTTTTCCACCAGTAGACAGCGGCGGAAGTCGCTTTCTCGTTCTGACGGTAGACGCTGGACAATAGCGCTATCGTCTACCGTCCATCGTCTATCGTCAGCAGACCCAGCAACAGATGCACGCCAGAATCAATTGGGGCTTGGGAGTCGCAGTCGGTGTGGCGCTCGCGCCGCCCGGCGCAACGCACGGCCCGGCCGAGCCAATCACGTTAACCACTTCGAAGTCCATCAGGCGCAAGAACTGTTCGAGCGAGCGCTTAGCCTCATCGGCCGACTTTTGCATCACCCCACCCTCGCACGCGGCCTGCAAAATCTCGCTCTCCGCCGACGTACGCGCCTGGGTCTCCAGATCCTTATTCTCGGATGCAAAGATACCGGTCTGGCGATCGTAGACCCGTGTGCGATCGTTGTTCAGCGATTTACTAAAGATCTCCGACGGCGGCAGCCGCAAAGTGATCGTCTTGCCATCCGGCGAGATCGTCACATCGCTGTCCTTCACCTTAGCGAGATCCACGCCAGCGATCACGTCGCCGCTGGCGATCAGCAGCAGTTTATCGCCCAGCAGCAGATCGAGCGGGTTCCCGCGCTCGACCTTGGCCTCGACGACGCGCTCAACCGAAAAGCTCTGGGTTTCCAGCCGGCTCAGGCTGCGGATCTGGAGGATCGTGCCACCATGATCGCGCACGGTCGTTGTCGGGGTGGCGACGAGCTGGCGCACCTGCTGGGGAACATTGGGCACAAAGCTGCTCACCAACTGGCGCCCGAACAGCAGCAGCAG
>DATFXE010000654.1:0-7432 GCA_035258585.1 Roseiflexaceae bacterium
GGGCGCGGGCCGGAGGAAACACGTGAGGGGCAGCGCCCCTCACACTCTCCCTTTTCAAACAACCTCTGAAGGCCGTGATGAGACAGAGGAGGAGCTCACTTCAATTGTCAGGGTGTATGGAGCGCAGGTATTCTGGCTGCAGCGCGCTGTGGACGCGTGCGAACTCGGCTTCGATCCGCTGGATGAGCTCCTGCCACTCGCGCGGCCCGGCAGTGTCGGCGGCTTGTTCGCACACGATGGCCAGCTCAGCCAGGCTTTTGGCCCCGACGATCTCACTGCTGGACTTGAGCTTGTGCGCGATCTGGCGGAACGCTTGGGCGTCGTGAATCTGTACGGCCTGGCACATGTCATTCAACAGCAGCGCCGTGTCCTCGGAGTAGGCTTTGAATAGGGCTTGCAGCTTGTATGGTGGCTGATTGGCGAAGAGCGCGTGCATATACTCGATTGTGGCCGCGTCCAGCGGTGCGCGTTCCGATTGAACAGCAGCGCCATTAGCTAACCTGTCTCCGTTCACCCGCTCCAGCCCGACATGGTCGATCTGCCCTGGCGTGTGCGATTGGCGATGGTAGCGCGCAAGCGCTGCACTCAGTTCCTCGATATTCAAGGGCTTGCTGATGTAGTCGTCCACACCCGCACTCAGATACTGCTCACGCGCGCCGGGTGTGGCATTGGCGGTGATGGCGATCATATACGGCTGGCGTTCGGCTGGCCAGCGCTCCCTGATGGTGCGGGCGATCTGGATCCCGTCGACATCGGGCAGCTGCCCATCCAGCAGAAGGATGTCGTAGTGCTCGCGCTCCAGCGCTGCGAGCGCCGCCTGGCCGCTGCCGGCCATATCACTATAGCAGCCGAGTTTCTCCAGCAACCGTAACGCCAGATAGCGATTGGCCCGGTCATCCTCTGCCAGCAGCACTCGCAGTGGCGCCGTAGAGGTGCGTGCGCCGGTCGGCTGGGGTGGCTCCGCCGAGGCGAGCGCCGCGAAACCGGGGTCGAGATCGCGCTCGCGCAGGGCCGCGAGCAGCTGCGAAAGCTTGAGTGGTTTGCGCAACAGGATCGTGTGCGCGTCGACCACTGGCTGTCGCTCGCGCCGGCCAAGCGGCGCGAGCAGAATAACCGGCATGCTCGGGTTGGCCTGGGCCTGGCGCAGTTGCATCGCCAGCGTAGCCGGCTCGATATCGCTACGCTGGAGATCGATCACCGCAGCGTCGAGGGTCAGGCGCTCATGGAGCCATTCCAAGGCCGCGCCGGCCGAGTCGGTCACACTTGCTTGCAGTCCCCAGTACTGTGCGTAGAGGCTGAGCGCCTGCCGAGTCTGTGGCTGGTCGGCCACGATCAGGATGCGCCGGCCCAGCATATCCGTGAGCGCCGCTTCCTGCTGATCGGCCGTATCCGCCGCAGTGACAATCGTAAAGTGAAACGTCGAGCCGATGCCCACGCTGCTCTCCAGCCACATCCGGCCACCCATCAGCTCGCTGAGCCGCTTGCTGATCGCCAGACCAAGCCCAGTTCCGATCTCATAGCGGACTGGTTGCGCGTCGAGTTGTTGGTAGGGAGCGAATATCTTCTCGATCTGATCGGGCGATATGCCGATCCCCGTATCGGCGACGCTGAAGTGCAGTTCGTGGCGAGCGTCGGCGGCCGGCCCTGCGTCGACAGCGATAAAAATGCCGCCGGTGTTGGTGAACTTGATCGCATTGCTCAGCAGATTGACGAGAATTTGGCGCAGCTGCGCGTAGTCGCCGATCAGCTGCCAGGGGATGCGTGGGTCGAGCGCGTAGGCCAGATCGAGACCCTTGGCTGTGGCTTTGACCGATACCAGGTCGATCGCTTCCTCGATACACTTCTGCAGATCGTATGGCTGGTGCTCCAGCTCGATCTTGCCGGACTCGATCTTTGCCAGATTCAGGAAGTTGTTGAGCAGTGCCAGCAGTGTATTACCGCCGATCCGAATCAGGTCCACCATCTCGCGCTGATCGATATCCAGCTGCGTCCATCCGAGCAGTTCGGTCATCCCGATCATGCTGCTGACGGGCGTGCGCATCTCGTGGCTCATATGCGCCAGGAACTCCGACTTGGCGCGCGTCGCCGCCTCGGCAAGCTCTTTCGCGGCGCGCAGGTCGGCCTCGGCGCTGCGCAGCGCCTCTTCGGTGAGCCGGCGCTCGGCAAGTTCCTGCTGTGCGGCGCTGTAGAGCCGCGCGTTCTCAAACGCCAGCGAGGCCATGTCGGCAAAGCGCTGCAACAGCGCGATCGCATCGCTGTCGAATCTGCGCGTCATGTCCAAATAGGCCAATCCCAGCACGCCCACAAACTCCGCGCCGGCATAGATCGGTACGCTCACGATCGCGTGCAGATTCAGCTCATCGAGGTCGAGCTGGCGCCCCGGCCAGCTGCGGTAGTTGTTGCTGGCAAGCGCCTGGCCAATCTCCCAGACCCGCCCGGCCAGGCCGGCGCCACGCTTGAGCCGGTAGCCCAGCCGATCGGCGAAGATGCCGGCGGCCACGCGCACCACCAGCTCCTCGTGCTCTGAATCGACCACGTACAGGTAGCCGTGAGGCGTGTCGAGCAGCGCGCCGGCGCGCATCACCAGCGATTCGAGCAGCCTGTCGACCTCCAGCCGGTTGATCAAGCCAAGCGTGGTCTCGTGCAGCGCCATCAGCTCGGCGTTCTGTCGATGGAGCCGACTCTCGGCCATTTTGCGCTCGCTGATGTCGCGCATGATCACAATGAAGACTCGCCGATCGCTTTCGGTGAACGACCCAACCGTGACCTCGATCGGGCGGAAGGTGCGGTCTTTACAGCGCACCGCGAATGTACGCCCGCCTTGCTGTAACGCTCCTAGCGTGGTCTGCAGATCGGCGCTGCCCTGTGGGCCTAGCAAATCGACCAGTTGCGTTTCCAACAGCTCGTCGCGGGTATAGCCGAGCAGTTTACTGGCGTGCTCATTCGCGTCGAGAATCCGGCCATCCAGATCGGTCAGTACAATCGCGTCGGCGGCATGCGCTATGAGTGCGCGGTAACGATGCTCGGATGCGCGCAGATCGGCAAACAGGCGCGTGTTGTCGGCCGCCAGCGCCACACGGCGGGCCAGCTCGGTGGCCAGCAGCAGATCCTTCTCGCCATAGCGCCTGTGCGACTCGGCCGAAGCGAACACGATCGCGCCGATCGTGCGCCCGCGCGCGATCAGCGGCACGCTCATGGTCGAGCAGAAGCCGAGTGCACGCAGCAGCTCCAGGTGCCGCTCATCCTTGGCTATTTTGGCTAACCCGGCGTCGCTCACCATAGGTATCAGCTCGGGCTGGCCGGTGCGCATGACGCGCGGGTAGCTATATGGAGCGTCCGAATCGAGCGGATACTTCGCTTGCAATTCGTCGGCCACGGCCTGCTTGGATGGGTCGGCATGGGTGAGCGCGACCCGGCGCATCGATTGATCCGCGTTGAGCAGGTGAATGAGGCACCAATCGGCCAGGCGCGGCACAGCCAACCGCGCGACTGTCACCAGGGTTGTCTCATAATCGAGTGATGCGGCCAGCAGGTCGCTTGCTTCGGCCAGAAAGCGCTGGACCTCTTCTGCACGCTTGCGCTCTGTGATCTCGTGCAGCATGATCAGCCGCCCGCTGAGCTGGCCGCGCGGGTCGAGCAGCGGCGATATGTGCACATCATAGCAGTGCTGGGCCAGCGCTGAGTCGATCGTGATCTCGGTCCGCGATTCGCCCAAGCCCTCGGCGAGCGCGAGCAGCTCGGTCTGCTCGGGCAGTAGCTGGCCGAGCGTCCTGCCAAACACCGCTGCGCCGCCCTGACCTAAGATCTGCTGCGCGGCGAGATTGAGATCGAGCACCTGATTGTGTGTGTTGAGGACGATGACGCCGTCGTGCAGATCGCGAAAGATCGCGATGCGCGCCACAGGGGCGATGTCGAGCAGGCCAAAGCGGAGCAGCGACCAGCCGAGGGCAAGCGCGCTGAGCGCGAAGGCGAATGGCGTGAGGTCGAGCGGGTAAGGCGGCTCGATGCGCGCCAAGTAGAGCGCGTTGCCGAGCCAGGGCACCAGCGCGCTGAACAGCAGCAGGCCGAGCAGGGGGCGGTAATGATGTGGGCCGCGGACGACGATCGCCAGCAAGCTGATGCTGCCGAGCGTCATCAAGAGATAGCAGTAGGCCGCGTGGACCCAGAACCAGGCTCCGTAGCTAACCTTCAGCGCTGGAAAAGAATCCATGCGAGAGTAATCGGTGCTGTGCCAGAACCAAAGGTGGAGCTCATTGGTCCACACCAGGCCAAGCGTGATCAGGGGGATGATCAGCAGCATTGCGAGAAGGCGGCGGCTGGGCCAGCCAGGGTGGCCGGCATACTGGCGGGCGAAGATCAGCCAGGCCACCGGCGTGCTGACGATTCCGAGATACTGGAGCTTGGCCCACCATACTTTGGCGCTCAGATCGGTCGCGTCAAGCTCGAACACATAGAAAAGCACCCATATCGCGACCGATAAGGCGAGACAGGCCAGCGCCGGAGCTGCCGGGATGTGCCGCTCGCGCCACGCATATGCCGCAAGCGCCAATGCCAGCAGTGCGGTACACCCGAGTGGTAGTATATAATACGCAGTGAGCATGTTACATATAGAGCCCAACTGATATGCAGGGATGCCAAGCCATGGCTGCTTCGGATTCTCGCCTCAGGCTAGCTTGGGTTCGAAGTTGCGAGAGCCTACACCAATAGTGCGTAGTCAAACCTGATTTTGGATCTTCTGATGTGAGCTTGACCACTATATCACACGACTTACGCGGTGGGGTTCGGGGGCGGTGCAACCGCGCCCGAGATCTCCCTTTTTGGCCGGTCTCGGCCACATTAGTGGCCGAGACCGGCCAAAAGGGGCGATTTTGGAGGGACACCCAGAGGGTACCTGGTCCCTCCAAAACTCCCTGCAAACGCCGACTGCGTAAGTCCTGTAAATCAGAACACAAAAGTTCAATGGTACAATGGTTGCTATCCTCTCTATTAAGCGGTTGCGCGTGCTCATGCAGGGTTGCGCAGCGGCCCCGAATGAGCACACCCGACCAATATGATGAAGGAAAGTGAATGCTGTAGATCATAACATAGGGACGCACGCATGCGAGCACAACCGGAAACTCAGATTCGTATTGTGATGGTCGACGATCACGCTGTTCTGCGGGCAGGGCTGCGAATGATCATCGAGTCCCAGCCAGGGATGCGTGTGATCGGCGAAGCACATGATCGCGCAACGGCGCTAGCTATCGCCAGCGAGACCCACCCGGACATCATCCTGCTCGACCTCGATCTTGGGAAGGACAGCGGCTTCGAGCTGCTCCCCGAACTGTTGGCAGCCGCGCCCCAGACGCGTGTGATTGTGCTGACTGGCCTGCGCGACACTGAGGCGCACCGGCGTGCCATCGTACTGGGGGCGGTCGGGCTGATCTTGAAAGAACATGCAGTCGCGACAGTGCTCAAGGCGATCGAGAAAGTTCATGCTGGCGAGGCCTGGCTCGACCGAGCGATGATCGGTAGCATCCTAAATAACAGAATGTATGCAGATGATCTCCATGAACATAACGCCGATTTGCAGAAAATAGCTACGCTCACGGAGCGCGAGCGCGAGGTGATTGGCTTGATTAGTATTGGGTTGCCGAGCCAGGAGATCATGGAGCGCCTGGCGATCAGCGAAGCTACGCTACGCCATCACCTCAGCTCGATCTTCTCGAAGCTCGGTGTCCGAGATCGCGTGCAACTGGTTGTGTATGCCTATCAGCATGGCCTTGCGCAGAGAGATCAATAACAACACTCTTGTCGTCCCCCCGGATGCGCCTCCCGCAATCGGCATTTCTGCCGTGTGCAGCCCCAATGAGCGTCGGTCACGGCCCCCAAGTTGAACAAAAGTTTGGCTGCGGGCTGGCGAATAATCCCATGCTAAATAGGATGATCCTTCGATGTCCGCCCCTGAGACTGACGATATCCTTACTAATGATACTACTGGCAAACTCGCCAGCTGGGGGTGCGGGAGCCGCAGGCCCCCGAGACGTTACTTTTTTGCGAGTGGTTCGGGCGGCTTTGCCGCCCGAACCACTCGCAAAACCAAATGCTTCTTGGAGGGCAAAACCCTCCAAACCTCCCATCTGAGTAAGCCAGCAGTATCACTAACAGGTCTTAGGCAA
This sequence comes from Roseiflexaceae bacterium, assembly GCA_035258585.1. Classification (GTDB taxonomy): domain Bacteria; phylum Chloroflexota; class Chloroflexia; order Chloroflexales; family Roseiflexaceae; genus DATFXE01. The sequence goes on from DATFXE010000654.1 coordinate 6,159, forward strand.
CATATTTTCGGATCAAATGTACCAGCAATGGATCAACCCGGTGGATCTGTACTTGCCGCTGCTCGCCAGCCCATACCCGCAGGTGCGGCAGCAAGCATGTCTCATCCTGTTGGGCACATTTGGCGATCGGGCGCTGACTTACCTGCGGCGGCTGAGCGAGGCCGCCGATCCGCAGGTGCGCCAGGATGCGCGCCTGGCTCAGCTCGCGCTGGTCGAGGCCACGGGCCGCGAGCTGAAGATACAGCGATTCAGAGGCATGTATGTCGAATGTATGGGCCAGCTGCGCGTCTATATCAGCAATAAGGAGATGCGGGATAGCGATTGGACCCAGGCCGAAGGCGGCCGCGCCGGCAGGCGTAAAGTGCAGGCTGCGCTGGCGTACCTCATCCACTGCGGGCGGCGCGGCAGCAACCGCGAGGAGCTAGGCGCAGCGATCTGGGAGGGCAAGTTCAGCGCCAGCAGCCTCTCACGCACGCTCAGTACGCTGCGCCAGGCGCTCGATCGCTATGCCAATGGCACATTCGCCCTGGAACGCGCGCTGGTGATCGAAGACGATTATTGTATGCTCGATCCGGATTGCTATCATACCGATGTCATGTTCTTCGAGCAGGCGTTTGCCCTTGCGACGCGGATCGAACAGGAACAGGGACTGGACGCGGCCGCGCCGGCCTATACCAACACGCTCCAGCTCTACTTTGGCCCGTATATGGCCGAAGTGTCGGGCAGTGCGAAGTGGAGCCGGTCGCGCCGCGATTACCTGATGAACAGCTTTGTGATCGCCGTGGAGCGTCTGGCCGAACATGCCTATAGCCGTGGGCTGTACGGGCAGTGCATCGAAGTCTGCTCGCTGGCGCTCGACGCCGACCCGGCCGCGGATGAGATCGCAGCATGGCGGCTGCGCGCCTACGCCGCAGCGATGCGCTACGCCGAGCTAGAGCACGCCTACCGGAGCTATTTGCGCGCGGCCCGGCTCGACGTGCTGAGCGACGCAGCGCAGCAAGATATGGTCGTGCAGCTATATCAGTCGCTCAGGCGCGCGCCCGCCCGATGAGCCTCCGCTCATCGCGCTACCTGTACGAATTGTCATCTTCACCACTGATTTTGCTGAGGAGGCTCGGAGGGGCCCGGGTATCCTCTGGGTGCCCCTCCAGACCTCCCCAATGGTGGCTCAGTGGGGTAGGTAAGGAAAGGCGCAGCCCTTCCTGATGCCTTTTCTGGCGGTCGTGCTGGCGGCAAGGCCGCCAGAAAATCTGCTCTGGGGGCGGGCTTTGCCC
>DATFXE010000655.1:0-11929 GCA_035258585.1 Roseiflexaceae bacterium
GTGCGGCGCGTCGCCAAGCCGCTGGGCCTGCTCATGGCCGAGCATCTGGTCGCGCAGCCAGTTGCAGCCGATGCCGTGCTGGCGATCCCGCTGCACGCATCGCGCCTGGCCGAGCGCGGCTTCAACCAGGCTGAAGCGTTAGCGCACCAGATCGCCGAGCTGCTGGACCTGCCGCTGATCGACGACGGCCTGGCGCGTGTCCGCGCGACGGAACAGCAGGCGCGCTTAGATGCACGCGCCCGCGCCGAGAACATGCGCGGCGCGTTCGAATGGCGCGGATCGCCGCCGCCGCGTCGGCTGCTGCTCGTGGACGACGTGCTGACAACAGGCGCGACGATGGGCGCCTGCGCCCTGGCGCTGCGCGAGGCAGGCGCCGAGGCGGTGTATGGGCTTGCGCTGGCGCGCAGTCGGCCCGATCTCATATAATTCGCTAACAAAAACAGGGTTGGAGGTTCGCGGTTGCACCGCGAACCTCCAACCCTGCTTTTGTTAGGCACTATCGTCTTCCCATCACCAGGGTTTGCGCTGGCCACCCACATCGGCGCCGAACACGCTCGGCGGCAGCTTGAAGCCATGGGCCTCCAGGCGCGAAGTGAAGCGCGGCCGTGTGCCGGTCGGCTTCAGCTCGGTAATGAGTTTGCCCTCGGGTGTCTTGCCCTTTATATCGAGCACGAAAATGTCCTGCAGCACGATAATGTCACCTTCCATACCCTGTACCTCGGTGACATACGCGACCTTACGCTGGCCATCCTCCAGGCGTGTCTGCTGCACGATCAGGTCGATCGCCGAGGCGACTTGCTCGCGGATGACTTTGAGCGGCATATCCATGCCGGCCATCATCGCCATCGTCTCCATACGCGAGCAGGCGTCGCGCGGGGCGTTGGCGTGCAGCGTTGTCAGCGACCCGTCGTGGCCGGTGTTCATGGCCTGTAGCATCGCCATCGTCTCGCCGCCGCGGCACTCGCCGATCACCACGCGCTCGGGGCGCATACGCAGCGAGTTGATCACCAGATCGTTGATCGACACACGGCCGGAGCCATCGACCTCGGCCGGCTTCGCCTCCAGGCGCACCACATGATCCTGGCCCAGCTTCAGCTCAGCGCTGTCCTCGATCGTGACGATACGCTCGTCTTCGGGTATGAAGTTCGAAAGCACATTCAGCAGCGTGGTTTTGCCTGAGCCGGTGCCGCCGGAGACGACGATGTTCAGGCGGCTGACCACACAGGCGCGCAGGAACTCAGCCATCTGCTCGGTCATCGAGCCAAACCTGATCAGGTCGGAGACCTCCAGCTTCTTCTTCGAGAACTTACGGATGGTGATCGTCGGCCCATCGATTGCGCAGGGTGGGATGATCGCATTTACACGCGAGCCATCGGGCAGGCGTGCGTCCACCATTGGCCATTTCCTGTCGATACGGCGGCCAAGCGGGCGGATGATACGGTCGATCACCTTGAGCACATGGTCGTCGCTGGCAAAGCGCACCGGCGTGATGCTGACCTTGCCCTTCTGCTCGACATACACCGTGTTGGGGCCATTGACCATGACCTCGGTGATGCTATCCTCGCGCAGGAGCTGCTCGATCGGCCCAAAGCCGAACAGCTCGTCGGTCACCATCTCGTAGAGCTTCTTCACCTGGGCGTCGCTCAGGTTGACGCCGCTCTGACGGTAGTAGTTGGTGAAGCGATCCTGCAGCAGCCGCTCAGACTCGGGCGTGCGCTTGAGCTCGGTCTGGTTGCCCATCGAACCCTGGATCCGATCGACGATCCACAGCGATAGCTCGAGCACGCGCTGGTCGGTGGCGCCCATGGCCACGTCGCCGCCGATGGGTGTGCTCAAGCCTAGTGCACTGCTAAGCCCCCCGCCGCTCGCCGGCTGCGCGGGACGCTGCTCCACCGGCGCGGAGCGCGGCATAGCCTCGGGCGGCGGAGGCGGCGGAGCCGCAATGCCACCGCCACCACGCAACCCGCCATTCTCGGGCGGGAGGGGCGCTGGCGGCGGGGCGGCCCCAGGGCCGCTATCGGTCGGCTGTGGCGCGCCGCCAAGACGCTTCAAAAGTGACATGGATAGCTCCTCTCAGAATCGTCGTTGCAGGTGCATGCGTCAGGTCGCAGGTCGCAGGCTTCAGATACTATACGTTGCGCGGTGCCTCAGATATTGGTGTTCGCAGCGGTACTTTCTATCTTTTGTTCGTCATTTGTCAGTTCGCCGCGTATGGCGAACTGACAAATGACGAACAATTGAAAGAAGAAGCACCATGCTGCCGAGCATCCTGAGCTTGCCGAAGCCAGGCCCTGAGCTGGTCGAAGGGGCAGGCAAAGCGGCGTTTGAACCGGCCAGTAGCCAACTCGTGCCAGATAAGAGCGTGCGGCATGCAGTCAGGTCAACTTTACGAAATACGCCTCGCAGGCTCGATCGATCAACTCCTTGGTCATGGCGGGAGTTGCGTTGCGATACTTGGCCTCGTCCAGAATCTGATCGCACAGATCGCGCGGGTGGCAGGCGCGCAGGTCGCGCCGCACCTTGAGGTAGTGTTCCTGGATCAGGTAGCGCAGACCATCATCGCTATACGGGATTTTCTTGGCTTTGCAGACCAGTTGGAAGATCGCGCGGTACTCATCCGGCGAAGGATTCGGCACCTCGATCTTGTGGCGAATACGGCGGAGAAACGCGTCGTCGACCAGATCCTTAGGCGAAAGGTTGGTTGAAAAGACGATCAGGACGTCGAACGGCACCTCAAGTTTCTTGCCAGTCTGCAACGCCAGGTAATCGACTTTCTTCTCCAGCGGGACGATCCAGCGGTTGAGCAGATCCTGCGGGCGGCACTTCTGGCGGCCAAAGTCGTCGATCAGGAACAGTCCGCCGTTCGATTTGAGTTGGTAGGGCGCCTCGTAGACTTTCGCGATCGGGTCGAAGATCAGCTCGAGCTGCTCCAGAATCAGCTCGCCGCCGACGACCACCTGCGGCCGCTTGCAGATCATCCAGCGCCGGTCGGGCAGAACGGCCGTCGTGGCCGACCCGCCGCCGAAGGGCGAGGACGGCACGGGATCGGGCGCGGCCGGCAGCTCGACGACTTTGTGATTCAGCGGATCGTAGAGCTTTATGATCTGGCCATCCACCTCGATCGCGTGCGGGATTATGATATAGCCGCCCAACATGTTGGCGATCCCTTCGGCGATCGTCGTCTTGCCATTGCCGGGCGGGCCATACAGAAACAGCGAGCGGGCCGAGTTGGCGGCCGGGCCAATCTTGTCGAGCATGCGATCGTTGACGACCAGGCCGGAGAACGCGTCGCGGACGGTGCGGGCATCCACCACCAGCTCACCCATCGCCTGGCGCTTGACCATGGCCACATATTCGGCAAGCGGGACAGGCGCGGGGCCAGCATACTGCGAGCGGTCGAGCACCTCCTCGACCTTGATGCGCCCCTTCGACATGATCACATACTGGAATGCACGCTCGTTGAAACCACCTTCGGAGCCGACGATATCAATATACTCTTCCAGCTTAAGGAAATCGAGCACCCTGTCCAGCACGCCCAGAAACGGCAGCTTGGTGACTTCCGAAATCTGTTGGGCGCTGATATTGCCGTGGAAATACACGACCTTCAGCACCAGATCGGTCAGAAACCCCATGCCAAGGCCGGTCGCGGCGATCGAGGTGGGTTCAGGCGGGAGCGAGGGCAGCCCACTCTGCGGGGACATGCCGGGCGACGCGCTGGCCGAAGTAAACTCACGCAGCTGCACGCTCATGCCGGGTTCTCCTGTTTGTGTGTATCCTGCCAGGGTGCGGGCCGCACATCGGCGAGCGCCTCAATCGGGCTAATCATGATGATATGTTGGTACGCGACCAACAAAAAGGCGCTGTGGTACAACAGTGTCTCGTCGGCGGCATTGTAGACGCGCGCATCCGTGACGGGCAGGAAACGCGATGCGTCTTCGTTCAGATCGTCTTTCAAACGCTTATCCGGCCGTACATAGACGTGACCAACGATCAGCTGATCGGCCGTGCGGATAAGGGCGGGCAGGGTATCCTTGGCGACACGGGGCGTGAAGTACTTGCCTTTTTCGTCAATGCGCATATCCATGGCGGCTCCTCGCTGCTCCTCCTGCAAGGGCAGTCGGCGTCTCACTCGCGGTACACAAACGGAAGCCGGACGCATGAAACGCGTCCGGCTTCCAGTATAGAGGCTCTTTGGTCAGAAGGCAATAGTACGCCAGAGCTAGTTTGCACTAGGCAGTCGACAGTAGGCAGTAGGCAGAACGCAGTCGACAGTCGGCGTACTGCTTACTGTCGATGCCTACTGTCGCTTACTCCTCGTTCATATCCTCTTCCTCGCCAATATCCTGCTCAATATCGTCGAGACCCAGCTCTTCCTCTTCGCCGCCGAACGACTCCTCCTCGACCTCCTCACGGCCGTCGAGCGTATCTTCGTCCTCCATCAGATCCTCGCCGTACTCGTCGTAGCGAGCCGAAGCGAAGTAACCGCCGCGCAGCGCGCTCTCGCCGAGCTTGCCGGGGAACGACACGCGGCCGCGCTGGCTGGGGTCCTGGTAGACCTCGCGGATCAGCACGCGCAGTTGGTGGCCGTTGGTCTGGGCAACTGCCGCGGCGTAGCGGTTGCCACCGATCATCAGTTCGCTCAGGCGCTGGGCCAGCTTGGGCTCGATCCGGCCGATCGTGTTGCCACCCGCGTCGATCACTAGTACATGCCGGCCTTCCAGCCGCAGATCGACCTTCTCGCCCGTCACCACCGCATCCACCTGGGGTCCACGCGCCAGATCGACCAGCGTCGTCAGCGCAGTCTTACCGGTCTCGGTGATGAACAGCCGCAGATCGACCAACTGGCGTGTCGTACGCATGGGCGCGGTGGCGGTGCGCGACAGCAGATCGTCGAGACGCTCGAGATTTTTGCGGGCGATCGCATTATTCGAGTTGAGCCGCAGCGCATGCTGATACGCTTCACGCGCCTGGGGCAGTTTCCCTAGCTCGAAGTAGGCCTTGCCGAGCCGGTTATAGGTATCGGCATCTTCGCCAAGATTGATCAGCTGAAGATTGGTCTCGACCGCCTCCTCCCAGCGATTCTTGGCCGCCTGATCGACCGCCTGATCCTGAAGGCGGCGACGCAAGCGCAGCTTTTCATCCTGTTTGGTCAAGCGATTCTCCTTATAATGTTAAAACCGCCGGGATAGGGCTACAAATTAGGGCACGTTCCGGCGTTATTAATACAATAGATCAGCGCTACTAGCTGCACACTATTGAACAGCGCGTGCGCCACAATTCCCGGAAGCAGGCTACCAGTGCGATGCATGCCCCAGGCCAGCACCAGAGCGATAAAGAAGATCGGCACAATCAGCGCAATCGCGCCCTGCGTGACGCCCGAGATATGGATCACGGCAAACACCAATGCGCTGGCCAAGAACGCCAGCGGAATGCCCCAGCGCTTCGAGCCGAATGTCAAGCGGATGGCGTTGAAGACATAGCCGCGAAACAGCGTCTCTTCGCCGATCGGCGCAAGCAGCCCGCCACCGATCAGAAACAGCAGCTGCCCAAAGGTATCGCCGGGCGTAAGCGAAAATTGTTTTCTGAACTGTTCGGCCTGATTCTGCTCTATCCCAAACTGTGCGAAACCCAGGCTCAGCGCGATGCTGCCGGCATACATCACCAGGGCCATGCCCACACCAAGCATGATCAGACGGCTGGGATTCGGCGCCTGAAAGCCAATCTCTGCCAGCGGCTCGCGCCGGATCACGCCGATGCGCAGCACCGGCACGAGGATGAAAATAGCATTCTGCACCAGCAGAATAATAAACGTCCCATCAGGTCCGAGCAGCTTCAGCAGTTGATCCTGGCTAAGGCGAGTGACGCCGCCCTGCTGAAAAGCCCGCACGCCAATAAAGACGAGTGAGATAACTGTGGTCGCGATCAGGATTGCAATGAAGATAACGACCAGATCGATAATCATCACGGCGACCAGCGGCCATTTGCGCGAGCGTGCCGGGAACTCTCCTGGCGCCGTGGTCAGCGGCGTCTCATACTGCGCCATCAGGCGGGTACTCCTTCGCCCACGAGCTCGCCCTGCAGCGACCATGGACCAGTCTGCGCGATCTTGACGCGCGCGAGCTTGCCGGTCCAATCCTGCGGATCGGCAAAGAACACCAGTTTATTTCCAGGCGTGCGGCCGCGCCACTTGCCTTTATGTTCGCCCTCGACCAGCACCTCGGCCTGATGGCCGAGCAGGCGCGCGTTGCGCTCGGTGGCGATGCCTTCCTGGAGCCGCTCCAGCTCCACGCGGCGGGCCTGCTTCTCCCGCTCGCCGACGGCCAGGGCCGGGTCCTGCTCCATGTCGAAGGCGCGCGTGCCGGGGCGCGCCGAATAGGCGGCAATATGAATCTTGTCGAAGCGAATCTCCTCTGCCAGCGCCAGGGTCGCCGCGAAGTGCGCGCGTGTCTCGCCTGGATGGCCGACGATCACATCGGTGGTGAGCGAAATGTCGGGCATCGCCGCGCGGATCTTGCCGATCAGCTCGCGATAGCGCGCGACGGTATACCCGCGGCGCATCAGCTTGAGGATCTGATCGTGGCCGGCCTGCACCGGCAAATTGATCTCGTGCTGGCAGAGCGGCAGCTCGGCGACGGTGGCGATCAGCTTGTCGGTCATCCAGGCCGGATGCGAGGTCAGGAAGCGCAGGCGAACCAGCCCAGGTACAGCATGGACGGCACGCAGCAGGTCGGCCAGGTCGGGGCGGCCGGGCAGATCGTGGCCCCACGAATCGACGATCTGGCCGAGCAGCGTGATCTCCTTCGCGCCACGGGCCACGATCCGCCGCACTTCGTCGACGATCTCGTCGAGTGGGCGGCTGCGCTCCTTGCCGCGCCGCAACGGGATGACACAAAAGGCGCAGCTCATGTTGCAGCCATACTGGATCGGCACATGCACCGAGACCGGCGGGTGCGCCCAGCTCGCGATTGGCAGGGCCGGCTCATCCAGCTGGTAGAGCGAGTGCGGCGCCAGCGACACGACCTCGTCCACCGCCGAGGGCGAGACGAAATGATCGACCATCGGCAGGCGCGCCTGAAAGATCGACTGGTTGTTTGGGCCGACCATGCAGCCCCACAGCACGATCTTAGTATTCGGCTGGTTGCGCTTGAGCTGCTGAAGATCGCCGAGCTTGCCGATGATGCGCTCCTCTGCCGACGCGCGAACGCTGCAGGAATTGAGCACGATAAAGGATGCGTCCTCCGGCCGATCCGATGGCGCGTAGCCGACCCCTTGCAGCGCCGATTCGAGCCGCTCCGAGTCGGAGACATTCATCTGGCAGCCGACTGTCCAGACGTAGTAACGGCGCTCGCGCGGCGTCGCATCGCGCGTTGGTCGCGGCAGAGTCGCTTGCAGATCTTCTTTTGATACAAGTTTGAGTTCGATCATGGGCACACCTAAACAGCCGCCTTTCACAGCAGCCGCGCATTATACTTGATCTGAAAGCCAACCGCAACCCAGTCGGCAGTAAGCAGTAAGCAGTACGCAGATCGCATTGACATACTATGTATGGCATCGCGTGCTGCCTACTGCCTACCGCCTACTGCCGACTGGAGCTACCAGATGATAATCGGCAACTCGTTCGCAACGCTCTGATCGGCGGCGACGCGCATGACTTGCAGGCAGCGCACCGGAGCGCTCTGCGGCGAAGCGCCGGCCTGCTGGAGCAATCCCGCCAGCTCGGCCAGTTCGCGCTGCAGACCGACCGACGATCCAAAGCTGATGAACGGCTCATCGCCGCCTTCTTCGGATGGCTCGTCCTCCTCGGCCTCAAGCCAGATCGGCTCGGGGAAATCGACCGGGAGATAGTAACCGCCGTCGGCCTGGTGGTTGATCAGATGCGGAAAGCGTGTCGACTGCTCGCCATCCCAGATCGCCACGAGCAGTGGGTCCGGCTCGCCATCGGTGGGAGGAGCGGCATTCAGCAGCGGCGCGACATCGCGGCTGTGCTCCAGATACGCCGCGATCTGTCGGAGCTGGTAGAGATCCATAAAGCGGTCGATCCCGCCTTCCCAGATCTCGACACCTGGCCGCGACAGCAGATCGACCTCGACGCCCTCCTCGCGCAGCAGATCCTGAATATCCGAGAGCCACTCGCGCTCATCTTCGTAGAGGTCGCGGTCCTCCTCCGGCCGCGTGGTGAACATGGAGCCGACCACCAGATCCAGCTCGGTCATGCGATCTGACATATACATACTCCTTACATTTCGGCGGCCAAGCACCACCGCGAAGTGATAGGCAAAAAAGAGTGCGAGCAGTATACCATGCCTTGCGCCGCGCAGGCGCTCATGCTATGCTGTCCACAGGCAGATCAGGCCCTGCATTCGCCGTGCCAAGCATCTATCTTAATTTGGAAGCTATGACCGCACATCTAACACATGCCAGCCAGCCAAGCCTCGATCGCTGCGCCGCCTGCGGCCGGCTGCTGACGCACGGCTACTTCTTCCTGCGCGACCGCTCGGACCGCTACTGTCCGGAGTGCATCGCCACTCGCCCGCGCTGCGACGCATGTTCGGCGCCGGTGGGCGACCAGCACTGGACACTGCACGACGGCCGGCTGCTGTGCGCGCGCTGCCACGCTACGGCGATCATCGACCTGAATATCGCGCGGCAGCTGTACGACGAGACAGTGGCGGCGGTGGTGGCACAGCTGGGGCTGGCGCTGCGGGTCGGCGTCGAGTTCCGGCTGGTGGATGCGCCGTCGCTGGCGCGCATCCGCGCCGAGGGCAACGGCGGGCACGTCGCCGACGAAAAGACGCTCGGGCTCTACCAGCGCCAGGGCCGGCTGCGCGCGATCTTTCTGCTGTATGGGCTGCCCAAGCTGCTGTTTCGCACGGTGGTGGCACACGAGTACGCCCACGCCTGGCAGGGCGAATCCTGCCCGCTGCTCGAGGACGATGGCCTGCGCGAAGGCTTCGCCGAATGGGTGGCTTACCGGCACCTGCTGTACCTCGGTTGCACGCGGGCGGCCCAACGCATGCTGGCTTCCTCGCACCCCTATCGCCCATTGTTGGAACAGGTACTGGCGCTAGAGGAGCGCGTGGGGCCATCCGGCGTGCTGCAGCACATCCTCGAGGTGGGGCGCGGCGTGGCGGCGTAGTGCGCTTTCAGCGATGTTCTACCCGCGATACCGCACCACTACGATCGTCATATCGTCACGCATCTCGCCATCGCCGACAAACGCCGTGACGTCGGCGAACAGGTGCGCGAGCAGGTCCTCGGCGCTGCCGGTGGGGCCGGCGGCGATGGCCGAGCGGAAGCGCTCGAAGCCGTATAGCTCGCCGCTCGCATCGGCCGCTTCGACAATCCCATCCGTGCTGAGAACCAGCAGATCGCCCGACCCAAGCTGAAGGGTCAGCTCGGCGTACGGCGCGCGGCCGGAGAGCGGCGTACCCAGCGGCAGCCCGCCCAGATTCAGCATACGCGTGCCCTCGCCATCGCGCAGCAGCGGCGCGATCGCCCCGGCGTTGGCGAGCGTCACCTGCGAACCATCCAGATACGCGAGGCACACCCCGGCGATCTGGCCCTGACCCATGTACGGCCGCACGACCTGGTGCATCTGGCTCAGGGTGCGCCCAGGCGGAAGATCGGCGTTGATCATGCCGGCCAGTGTCGTCACGCACGATGACATCAGCAGCGCGGCCGGCATGCCTTTGCCTGCTACATCGCCCACCGCCACCGCGAGCCCGCCGCCGGGCCGAGGATAGTAGCCGTAGAGATCGCCGCCGACCTGCTGCGCAGTGTAGGATGCGCCGGCAATCTCGAATGGCGCATAGGCCGGCGCCTCGCGCGGCAATAGGCTGCGCTGTACCGCGCGGGCGATCTCCAGCTCGCGCAGCGTGTCGTTCAGCACAATTGTGGCGCGATAAGTGTTCACGCTGCGCAGCATCAGGTCGTCGAGGTCGATTTGGGAGCGGCCGGCGCGCTCGACCACGCCGATCACGCCATGCTGTGCCGAGCGGCCGGCCAGCGGCATCAGGATCAGCAGCTCGCCTGCCGCAAGCCAGCTTGCCGGCGGAAATACCCCCGGCGCACCATTCCACTGCTGCTGAACAACAGCACGATCGACATACTGAGCCGTGAGGTTGCGATCAGCCGTCTGGAGCGCGACCAGCGCGCCGCGAGCGCCGCTATGGACCATATGGCGCAGGGCGATCTCAAGCGCCTGATCGCGCGGGCAGTCGCGCAGCAGATCCATGAGATAGGTCAAGCCGTTCAGCCGATCCTCACGCTCCATTCGGTCGCGGCTGTGCTCGAGCTCCTGGTAGAGGCTGAGCCGATCGCGCGCGTACTCGAACAGCGGATCGAGCGCGGCGGCGCTGGCCCCTTCCTGCAAGTGGCGGGCTCGCCACAGCGGGAGGTACTCGCGCAGCGCGGGCGTGTGCCAGCCGCGCGCCTCGGCCAGCGCAAGGGCGGCATCGAAGCCGCGCACCCAGTCGGCCGGCATATCCAGCGCCTGGTCGAGCGGCGCCAACCAGGATGCCACCTCGGCAGGCTGGACGATCGGTCCCTGGCTGACGCCCAAATGCGATGCAAGCTGCTGGTGCAGATCGTCGGCGGCGGCGAGCGCGCGGACGGAGCAGCCGCAGGATCGGCGCAGCACGAGCTGCGTCGGAACTATGATCTGATCGGGCAGAGCCCCACCGCGCGCGTGAGCGCCGAGCGCCACGACCGCATCCCAGCCAAGCTGAAACGCCGACTGGCGCACAGTCGTGAGCGGCGGATCAAGCGCCTCCGACCCGGCGGAGTCGTCAAAGCCGATCAGCGCCACGTCGTCGGGCACACGGCGGCCGGCGTGATTGAGCGCGATCAGGGCGCCACGCGCGCTCTGATCATTGGCGGCAAACAGCGCGTCGAACTCGCGGCCGGCGGCCAGCATGCCGGCCGTCGCAAGCTGGCCGTCGCCAAGCCGGAAATTACCCGTCGCCACCAGCGATGGATCGTAGGGCAACCCTGCCTCGACCAGCGCCTGGCGATAGCCAGCGTAGCGCTCGTGAGCCTCGACATTGCCATCCAGCCCGCGCAGAAACGCGATCCGCCGCCGGCCATGCCCGATCATATGCGCCACAGCCGCGCGCGCGGCTTCCACATTACTTGGGCCAAGTGATGCAACTGCCGGGCGCTTGCCCGCATACATCAGCACCGGCGCGCCGGAGCGGCGACAGTAGTCGATCAGGTCATCGTCGGCTAGGCCGGGCAACAGATAGCCATCCACATACGGCGGCAGCAGCGGAAGATCGTCGAGCGGCAGGCTGCGGCGGCTGAGATCGATATTCAGCGGGGTGTAGACAATCAGCGCGTGGCCCAGCGCCGCGGCCGCATGCGCCGCGCCACGCACCAGCGGGCCGGCGTAGTGGTTCGTCAAATGCTCGCTCAGGACAATGCAGAGCCTGAGCGGCGCCTCGCGATCGGCCATGAGCCTTGAGCCTCACAGGACGCAAGGCGCAGGTCACAAGTCGCATCACATGGTTTTCTGCGATATGCGACATGCGACGTGCGCCGAAGCGCAAGATTGAGATACATGGTATTTCAGAGCAAACCCCGGCACGAGTCTTCGCATTATACACCCGCGCCGATCCAGTATAATACAGATATGCCGAAGCTCACGCTCCAGATCAATCCTCACCAGCCAGCGCTCGGGCTGCTGCGCGAGCACCAGCTCTGCTATGTGCTGCTGACGATCACAGCGCATGGCAGCGGCGCGGGCCGCCCCGTCAACTGGGCGCTGGTGGCCGACGCCAGTCGCTCGATGCGCATTCCGATCGTGGATGAAGCCCAATTTCGCGCACTGCTGCGCGAAAACGCTGCTCAGGAGACCCTGGTGGATGGCGTGCCGGTGTGGCAGCTGAGCGGCCCGGTTCCGCCGGAGGTCCGAGCGGCGTCGCCGAACGCG
>DATFXE010000656.1:0-7874 GCA_035258585.1 Roseiflexaceae bacterium
CACGACATCTTCATGAAAGAGGGCCGCGACGTCTGGTGGCACGATATAGTCGCGCAGCCCGGCATGGATGAGCCCTGCCCGACCGAGCCGATGGACGCCGAGGACCCGATGTTCATGCTCTACACCTCGGGCACTACCGGGGCCCCGAAGGGCTTGGTCCACACCTGCGGCGGCTACCAGGTCTACATCTCCTCCACGCTCAGCTTCGTCTTTGACATCAAGCCCGACGATGTGTGGTGGTGCGCCGCCGACCCCGGCTGGATCACCGGGCATTCGTATATCGTTTACGCGCCGCTGATCCTGGGCGCCACCGAGGTGATCTACGAGGGCGCGCCCAGCTACCCCAACCCCGGCCGCTGGTGGCAGGTGGCCGAGAAGTACGGCGTGACCATTCTGTACACAGCGCCGACCGCTATCCGCGGCCTGATGCGCTTCGGCGACGAGTGGCCCCGGAAATCCGACCTGAGCAAGCTGCGGCTGCTTGGCTCGGTCGGCGAGCCGATCAACCCCGAGGCCTGGCGCTGGTACTACCGCGTGGTCGGCCAGAATCGCTGCCCGATCATGGACACTTGGTGGCAGACCGAGACCGGCGGCTTTATGATCACCCCCAACCCGACCACGCCGCTCAAGCCGGGCTCTGGCACCAAGCCATTCCTAGGGATCGAGGCGGATGTGCTGAGCGAGGAGGGCGAGCCGGCCGGCGCCGACGACGACGGGCTGCTGGTGATCAAGGCGCCCTGGCCCGGCATGCTGCGCACAATCTATGGCGACCCAGAGCGCTACGTCCAGCAATACTGGACTCGGCTGCCGGGCTTCTACACCGCCGGCGACGCCGCGCGCAAGGACGAGGACGGCTACTACTGGGTGATCGGCCGGATCGACGACGTGATCAAGGTCTCCGGCTACCGCCTGGGCACCGCCGAGGTCGAGTCGGCGTTGGTCTCGCACCCCGCCGTAGCCGAGGCGGCCGCGATCGGATTGCCGCACGAGGTCAAGGGCAACGCGATCCACACCTTTGTGATCCTGCGCAACGGCTTCGAGCCGAGCGACGCGCTGGCCGAGGAGCTGCGCATGCACGTTGGCAAGGAGATGGGCCCGATCGCCCGGCCCGAGGCGGTCAACTTCGTGCCGGCCCTACCCAAAACTCGCTCGGGCAAGATCATGCGCCGGGTGCTCAAGGCCCGCGCGCTGGGCCTACCCGAAGGCGACATCAGCACCTTGGAGGCATGAGGTCGCGTCAAGTTACTCTCTGTCTCCTACAGCACCGGGCGATGTTCCCGATACATTGCCCGGTGCTGCGTCCGCTGGCTGGCACACAGCATGAGCTTTCCCAGCAGTTGCAATTTGGCAAGATGCTGCAAATGCTCAAGCTGGAGCTGCTCATTCCGTGCTTCATCGGTGCGTGGTGCCGGGCCTTTGCGCAGAAACACCAGCGTATAATGCCGCGCCCACTCCCTGCGGCGCAGCATATCTTCGGCGCTTGGCGTTGGGACGCTCGCGAGTAACTCTGCGACATCCATTGTGATTCCTTGATGACAGGACTTACGCGGTGGAGGGGTTTGGGGAGGCGCGGCCTCCCCAAGGCCTTCTGTTTCTGGCACACTACGGCGACACCCAGAGGGTACCCGGCCGCCGTAGTGTGCCAGAAAAAAGGTTCATGGAGGGCTTGCAGCCCTCGGGTACCCTCTGGGTGACCTCCCCGCAATGGACGACCGCGTAAGTCCTGTTGATGAGAGATGTAAGCCCCAAAACAGCATACATCAGAGTCGCGCCAGCACGCCTTTGAGCAGCGCTGCGAAGGTCGGCTTGGCCGCTTCGCCGGCGGCCAGCACCTCCTCGTGGTTGGCGGGCGGTCCATCCGGCAGCGCCAGGTTGGTGATCAGTGAGATGCCGAGCACGCGCATTCCGCTGTGCCGCGCCACGACAACTTCGGGGGCAGTGGACATACCAACGGCATCGGCGAAGGCGCGGCACATGCGCAGCTCGGCGCCGCTCTCGAAGCTAGGGCCGCTCAGCATCAGGTAGGTGCCCTCGCGTAGCGTGGCCCCCAGCTCGGCGGCGACGGCGTGGGCCCGTTGGCCTAGCTCGGCGTCATAGGCCCCGACCATAGCCGGGAAGCGCGCGCCAAGCCGATCGTCGTTGGGGCCGATCAGCGGGTGGTGGCCCGCCATACCGGGCAGAAAGATATGATCGGCGATCCGCATCAGGTCGCCCATGGCCCAGTCGGGCCGCAGGCCGCCAGCCGCATTGGTGACGATCAGCGTGTTGCAGCCAAGCGCACGCATCACCCGCACCGGGAAGGTGACCTGCTGCATCGAGTAGCCTTCGTAGAAATGGAAGCGCCCACGCATCACCGCCACCGGCTGGCCGGCCAGCCGCCCAACCGCCAGCTCGCCGCGATGCCCATGGACGGTCGAGCGCGGGAAGCCGGGTATTTCTGCGTATGGCACCACCGCCGGCTCGTCCAGTTCGTCGGCCAGGCTGCCCAGCCCCGACCCGAGGATCAGGCCGACTCGTGGCCTCACACTCACGCCCCCGGCGATCGCGGCGCGGGCCTGCTCGATCTGGTTGTACAGGTCGTCCATTGTGTACCTCATCTATCGTCCAATTAGCGGAATGCGCGTGGCTGGGGTTAAAAAGGCGTCGAGTGGCATGGCCCACAGCTCGCGGCCAGTGCTGCCATCTTCGGCTGTGAAAAAGATATACTTCCCCGCGCGTGTGAATTGATCGGGACTGGAATAGGTTGATCCAGCTTGTAGAGTGACGTCAATTGGCGGCTTGGGTTACAGGTATCATTAAAGCTAAGCTGCTTCACCGGCAGCGTACCCCCAGAGGTGCCATCGCTGAACCAAAGACTGTCGTCCGAGATGAAAAACAACGCTCCGTCCGCATTTGTCAGTCGGGCGGATGTTGGCAGCGTTTTGACCATCGCCGTGCCAGCCGGCGTGCCATCGCTCTTCCATAGCTCGCGCCCAGTTGATTCGCTGTAAGCTGCGAAGTAAACCACATTCCCGATCTGCACCAGCTGGCTTGGCGATGCGCTGGCCGTGCTATCGGCTTGGGTGGCAATATCTTTGACCTGGAACGCTGGTTCGACGGCCTCTGGTGATCGCCGAGCCATGGCAGCATACCCTGGCGACAGCAAGAGCATGGCAATACTGGCGAGCAGGTCAGCCGAGTGGAAACTGTGCAGGCCGGTGCGCATGGAGATGCGCAGGACGCTAGCCAGTATGCGTGCCACCGCGATCCGCATTGTCTCTCCGTATAGTATTGCGCGTTAACGATTGGAAACGGCTTCAGGTACGGCAGCTCGTACCGGGCGCAGAAGTGATGCCCTACACCCGGCTCAGCAGTTCGCGCTTCTTGGCGTCGAACTCGGCCTGCGAGAGCAAGCCCTGGTCACGCAGATCGGCCAGCTTTTGCAGTGTCTGCTGGAGATCGCCCGACCCAGCATTCTGCGGCTGAGTATAGGCCGCGACCGCCTGCGGATCGAGGTAGCCGAAACCGTGGGCGTAGTTGTGCTTGGCCTCCAGCATGGCGCGCTTGAAATCCAGCGGGTGACCGATCCGGCGCATCTCGTTGATCCCGACATCCGAGGCGGTCAAAATCTCGATCGTGCCATAGTCAAACAGCCGGCCCAGCCAGCTCTGACGCAGCTCGACATCGTTGATCTTGTCGAGTGAGGAGTCGATCACATCCTTGTTGAAGATACCGCGAAGCTGGATGACTCGCTGATCAGTCACAACATACTGCTCATTGTTCCAGCGTAAATAGTCCAGCAGCGCACTCATAAGCACGAACAGGCTGATCACGGCGCAGACGAGCAGCACCACGGTGCCGCCGGGCTGACCTGCCACGCTGACATTGGTCAGGTAGCGTTGTGAGGCCACGCCAGCGGCGATCAGGATGGCGATGAGGAACATCTCAGTCAGAATGTTACCGATCAGCACAAAAGTATGCTGGCGGCCTTCGTAGAGCACTTGCTCGTCACGCGAGAGCAGTTCGTCGATATAGGCCATGAACGTCTCCTTGTGCGCTAGCTGCGATGATGTTGAATTGTAAATTGCATATTGTAAATTGTAAATTGACACGACGTACGCGGTGGGGGTGCGGGGGCGGTGCAACCGCCCCCGAGATCTCCCTTTTTGGCCGGTCTCGGCCACGAATGTGGGCGAGACCGGCCAAAAAAGAGGCATTTTGGAGGGACCGGGTACCCTCTGGGTGTCCCTCCAAACCTCCCTGCAAACGCTGACTGCGTAAGCCGTGTAAATTGAGCAGACAGGCGTACAATATGCAATATACAAGGTGAAATTAGGAGTTGCTTATCTCCTCCAGAAAGGCTACCGACTTGAGATCGCGCTCGAGGATACGGCGCAGGTAGGCGCGCAGCAATTGTTCGGCTTCTTCACGCGTGGCGGGTGAGATATTGAGCCGCTCGATAGCATCCAGCGGCTGGGCCTGCAAGAATCGCAGCAGCTTGAAGGCACTCAGGCTGATCGGCAGCGCAGCACGATTAGCCTGGGCACAGCGCGGGCAGAGCGCGCCGCCGGCCTCGGGGCTGAATCGACGCGTCTCCTCGGTCAGCACCTCCTGGCAGACGGCGCAGTGATACAGCTGTGGGCGGTAGCCCAGGAAGCCCAGCAGGCGCAGCTCGTAGAACCGCAGCACCAGATCCAGGTTGCGAGTCGTGTCAAGCGCGCCCAGTGCGTCAACTAGCAGATCAAAGACCGGGCGGTTCTCATCGTCCTCTTCGATCAGGCGGTCGATCAGCTCGGCGGCATAGTAGGCCGCGCCGATCCGCTTCAGATCGCCGCGCAAGGTTTCGAAGCCATGCAGGATCACGCTCTGGGTGACGATATCGAGGTTGCGGCCAACCGCCAGCAGCAGGGTGGCGTGTGTGAACAGCTCGATATGGCCGGCCAGCCGGCTGGTCGTCTTGCGGGCGCCCTTGGCCACCACGCGGCGCTTGCCGTGGGGCGTGATCAGCGTCAGCACGCGATCGGCCTCGCCGAAATCGGTGCGGCGGATGATCACGGCCTCGGTTCTGTATACTCGGTCTCGCATCTTCGTGACAAGATGACAAGGTGATAAGATGACAAGATGACTGTTAGTACGATCATCCTGTCATCTTGTCATCTTGTCATTTCTCCCCCAGTCGTTCTTTCAACTTCCTTAGCGCCTCGTGGCTGGCCTGGTAGGCCCGATTGAGCGATCGATCCGCCAACAATCGGGCGACGCGCTGATGCATAGCGCCGCTGACATCACCGTCGATACCTAGTTCAGCACAGGCGCGGCCGTAAAAATCCAGCGCCGCGAAGAGTACGGTCAGGTCGTGCTCGCGCAGCGGTGCCTGCGGGCTATCGCCATCGCCGGCCAAGCCAAAGCCGGCCTTGCGCAGCCGTTCGGCCAGCTCGGATGCGTCGCCCTCACGTACGAGCCAGGCAGTCTCGGTCAGCGATTCGACCTTGGGCATGCGCACGCGCTTGTCGCGGCGAACCTGCTCCAGCAGCGCAGGATCGTCGGCCTCGAGCAACACCGCGCGCCGCATCGTCAGCTGACCGTGCTGGCCGGCCCACTCCCGCAGCGAGGCAAGCACATTCTGCGGCGGCTCGTGCTCGCTTTGATCATTCAGAAACCGTAGCATATCATCAAAAGTGATGCCGCGCTCCAACGCGGCCTGAACGCTGCGCTTGGTCAGCCGGTAGACGCCGGCCGGCTCACGTGCATCGCCGATGCGCTCAGCGATCCGCCCGAGCTGGAATCGCGCGTAGGGCGAGGCGAAGGCCGGCGCAACCACCTCGAAGTTTGGCTGCACCACCAGCGGCTCGGTCGACGGTTCGGGCGGCGGTGCGGCGCCGGCGATCAGCGCCGCGCCGCGCACATTGAGCCGAAAGCTGACCGCTTTCTCGCCCTGTACCCCCAGATCGGTCAGGCCCAGCCAGCGCAGCGTGCCGCCAGCGATATCGGCAAGCTGCCGGCCCTCAACCTGATCCCAGAACTCGAAGCCGTTGAGCGGTTGGCGCGTGTAGCTGAGCAGCCCCCAGGTGTCGTAGCGGCCGTCGGGGCGCGCGAAATCGGGCTCAACGCGCTTGACTTCGGCCACGAACTGGTCGAGCGCAATCCATGTGCCCGCGCTTACCTGGCCGAGCAGCCGCAGGATCGCGCGCTTGGCCAGCGGCAGATCGCGGAAGTAGGCGCGCTGCACCTTGATGCCAGCAAAGCTGGACAGCTCATCCCAGCTCGAGGCGACCCAGCCCTCAAGCAGACGACGCGCGCGCTCCAGCGATGGCTGCTTGAGCCAATCCAGCGCCTCGCGGGTCGGCCGCAGCTTGGAATCGGCGCCGACTCGCAGCAGCCCCGCACCTTCGCCGACGCGCCGCACGAACTGCATGTAGGGCCAATGTTCCTCGCGCCAGGCGCCCTGGAACTTATCCTTGGGGTCCCATTGTTTCGCGATCCGCGCCAGGCTGGCCTTGTTCATCCCGCCACTGGGAATGACTTCCAGCAGGTCATCCTGCCCTAGCGAGAGCAGGATCAGCAGATTTCGCTCGAGAAAGTCCAGTTCGCCCGCACTGATCTGCTCGGGATCGGCAGCTGGAGATAGGTGCAGCTCACGTTCGCGCTCCGGCACGGGCGGCAGGAGCGGCAAAAGATCGGCGGGAACCATGTATTCATGCACCCTGCTTACACTAGCATGTGGTGGATCATCGCGGGTTGCGATCAGTAACCCTAGCATCCAGAGCCGCTCAGCAGGTGTCGGCGGTTGCTCCAGCGCCAGCAGGTAAGCGCGTGGGTTTGGGTAATCGGCGTGATTGCGCAGGCCGCCGAACTCACGCTCCAGCACCGGCGCCTTGATACTACCGCCATGCTGCTGCACCAGCGCCAGCGCAGCGCGCTCGCGCGAGCTGAGCGATGCCAGCAAACGCGCGACCGCGGCGGGGTCGAGCATCGCAGCAGCCAATCTATCCGGCGAGCGACTTGCATCCGCCGGCAACGACCAGAGCCGCGCTAATGTCGCACGCTCGGAGTCACCCCGATCGGCCAACCAGGCCCGCAGGGTCAATGGGCCGTGTTGTTTCCGGATATTTATTTCCAGCGTAAGATCCTCGACTACCGTAGCCCGTATCCGCTCTCATTATAGGCGATGCGCGGCAGACCGGTCAACAGTACTATGTTCACTTCTACAGAACGTAGTATTATATCCGATTTCGGCAATTTGCGCAGGCGTGGTAGGATATGCAGCTGTCATAGGCAACAAAGAGGACATTGTATGTCTACATCCCCCTTCTTCGCGCCCGACGGAATCGCGAGCTTCGGCCGCGCCCCGCTGGCCCGCCCAGGCGGCTCGGTCGCAGCCGACGTGGTGGTGCTGGGGGTGCCGTGGGATGGCGGCACGGGCTTGCGTGGCGGCGCGCGCCACGGCCCGCGCGCGATACGCGAGGCGTCGCTGCGCTTCCCGCTCTGGGCCGATGGCCAGCCATCCGGCTACTGGGATGTCGCGACAGAGCGGCGCATGCTGGCCGGAGTGCGGGTGGTCGATCTGGGCGATGTGGCGGTGGTGCGGGCCAGCCAGGAGCGTACGGTGGCGGCGATCGAGGCGGCGGCGCGGCAGGCGCGTGCGAGCGGTGGAATGCTCGTGACACTCGGCGGCGATCACTCGATCGCCTACCCGCTGGTGTGCGCCTTCGACGATTGCCCAAATCTGGGGATCGTCCGGCTCGACGCGCACCTGGATTTCGCCGACGAGGTGCAGGGCGTGCAGATCAGCAGCTCCTCGCCGCTGCGACGGATCGGCGGGCTGCCGTTCGTCGGGCCAATGGCCGCAATCGGGCTGCGCGGCCTGCGCACCGATCCTGCCGCGTTCGCGGCCGCGC
>DATFXE010000657.1:0-13498 GCA_035258585.1 Roseiflexaceae bacterium
GCCCCGCCGGTCCAGCTATCCAAATTAACGAATACGCGCGGGACGATCAGGCCGAAGGCCACGGTCACGATCGCCAGGTAATCGCCACGCAATCGGGTGGCCAGCGCACCGTTCAGCACGCCGAAGATGCCGGCAACCAGCACGCTCACGCCCAGCACCAGCAGAAAATCGAGCCGGCTTGGTAGGAAGGCCTCCAGGGGCCCGCCTGTCAACATGGCAACAGTATAGCCGCCCAGGGCGAAACAAGCCGCGTAGCCAAGATCGAGCAGGCCGGCGAAGCCGAGCACAATATTCAAACCCAGCGCCAGCAGGACGAACAGCAGCATGTTGATCGCCACAAGCTGGAAGTGCAAGCCGAGCGCCAGATCGAGCGCGGGGTAGACCAGCGCCAGCCCGAGCAGCGCGGCGGTCGCCCAGCCGCGACCGCCGATACGATGCTCGCCGACTGCGCCGCCCGCGGCGAGCTGGTCCTCGTCGCGGTCCTCGGCATTCAAGCCGGTTGGGCGCAGCGTCAGCAACACGATCAGAAACAGTAGTACCATCACCGGCGTCCACTGCGAGGAGATGAAGAAATCGCTGAACGCCGCCAGCACGCCCAGCAGTAGCCCGCTCAGGAATGCACCGCGCGGCCGGCCGATCCCGCCAAGCACGGCGGCCGTGAACGCGAACAGGCCACTCTCCGCGCCATGTTCGGTGAAGGGGTGGCTGTAGTAGATCGTGAAGATAAACGCCGCCGCGCCGGCCAGCGCGCCGCCGATCGCAAAGGCCAGACGGAGCGTGCTGTCGCGGTTCACGCCACACAGTTGGGCCATCTCGGCATCCTGTGCGCTGGCGCGCAGCGCCCGGCCGGAGCGGGTGTTGTTCAGAAACCAGCTCACTAGCAGCGCCAGCCCGGCCGCCACCAGCAGCACCAGCACATCCTTGAGGGTGTAGATCACCGAGGTATTCAGGCCAAGAACGCGCGGTAGATTCACATCCGGCAACAGATCGGGGATGCCCAGACGCGGCACCTCGGGCACACCCGGCACGCTATGGTGCGCGCCCGGCTGCGACTTATCGGCGGTGCGCCAGAGCAGCGCCGCCTGGTAGAGCATGAACGAGATGCCAACCGTGGCGATCAGCGGCCCCAGGCGCGCGCCGC
Organism: Roseiflexaceae bacterium; assembly: GCA_035258585.1. Lineage (GTDB taxonomy): Bacteria > Chloroflexota > Chloroflexia > Chloroflexales > Roseiflexaceae > DATFXE01. The sequence continues at coordinate 1,142 of DATFXE010000657.1, forward strand.
CGCGAAATGGCCGGAACGCGACCCGTTCGACCCCGACGTTCAGCGCTACCCCCAGCCCGACCGACGCCGCCAACGCCAGCGCCAGCCCAGCGGCCAGCGGCAGCGCCGCAACGCCCGGCAGCAGCTCCAGCCCACGCACCACCACCACCACCAGCACGGTGCTAAGAGCGAAGATGTCGCCGTAGGCGAAGTTGATCATGCGGACAGCGCCATACACCAGCGTCACGCCGGCCGCGTTCAGAGCTATCACCGCGCCGTTAGAAAGGCCGATCACCAGAATCTGGAGCAGCAGCTCGGCGCAGTGCGTGTTGATGCTACATATCATAATCTATGCTATTATAACCACTATGCTGGTTAGAATCTAACGGAAAATCACGAGCGTGTCAAATGCTGGAATTCAATACCCACGCCGGCAACGTTCGCCTGATCGGCGGGCGGCTGTGCCTGGATTTTGTAAACACGGTGGATTGCCACTACTGCGCTGAGCCCAAGGAATACCTGGTCGATTATCCCGCGCTGGTGATCTGGGCGCAGCACGCCGGGCTGCTGTGCGACGAGGCGGCCGATCGCCTGCTCCATGAAGCCGAGCGCCGCCCATCTGAGGCCGGCACGGCACTGGAACACGCCAAACGGCTACGCCACGCGCTCTATCGCATCTTCACCGACCCAGCCGGCAGCCGGGCCGACATGCCCGAGCAGATCGGCACACTCAATCGCGCGCTGGCCGAGACAGCGGATGGGCTCGAAATCAGGCGAACGCCGGCCGGATATGCCTGGGGCGGCAAGCCCAGCCGGCTGGACCAGCTGCTCGGGCCGCTGGCCTGGTCCGCGGCGGAGCTGCTGGCCTCGGCCGATCTCAATCTTGTACACGAGTGCGAGGGCGAGCGCTGCAGCTGGCTGTTCCTCGACACCAGCCGCAACCACAGTCGGCGCTGGTGCTCGATGGTCGATTGCGGCAATCGCGCCAAGGCCCGGCGCTACTACGCCCAGCGCCGCGTCGCGTCGACAGCCCGGCTGTAATTGACACGACTTACGCGGTGGCCTGAGTGTGGTCATTCGCAGCGGTACTTTTTCTTCCTTTTGTTTTTCGTTTTTTCGCTCTGCGAGCGAAAAAACGAAAAACAGATAAAACGATGAGTACCTTGCTGCCGCAGGCGAAAAGGCGTTTGAGAGCCCCACCGCGTACATCCTGTGATTGAAGGAAGGAGCACCAATGCGTATCGCAGTGATCTCGGATGTGCATGGCAACCTGGTTGGTCTGGATACGGTGCTCGCCGATCTGCAGACCCATCCGGCCGATCAGATCGTGTGTTTGGGCGATATGATCCAGGGCGGGCCGCAGCCGGCTGAGGTGATCGCGCGGCTGCGCGCACTAGCCTGCCCCGTAGTGATGGGCAACGCCGACGCCTGGCTGCTGACAGGCCGCGCCACCGGCGCTGAGCCAACCACCGAGCGGCAGCTGGCGGTGCGGGAATGGCAGCTCGCGCGGCTCACGGCCGAGGATCGCGGCTATATCGAGCGCTTCGAGCCGACAGTCGAGATCGGCCTGGGCGATGGGCGAACGCTGCTGTGCTTTCAAGGCTCACCGGCATCGTTCGACGACATCATTCTGCCCACCACGCCGGAGGAGGAGTTCCAGCGCTTGCTCGGGCCGTACGCGCCAGCGCTGATGTGCGGCGGCCATACGCACCTCCAGCAGATCTGCCGGCTTGGCGACGCGCTGTTCTTCAACCCAGGCAGCGCCGGATTTGCCTACAGCCATCAGCAGCCCGAATCGAACTTCAAGGCCGACCCCTGGGCCGAGTACGCGCTGCTGACGTATGAAGATGGACGGGTGGGTCTAGAATTCCGGCGCGTGCCGTATCAGGCCGAATCGCTGGTAGCGATCTACCTGGCCAGCGGCCGGCCATACGCCGAAGAAGCGGCGCAGCAGTACCGGCCGGCAGTTTCATAGCATTCCCCGAGATAGTGGACGTTACCACCAAGACACAAGATTATTAAGCCTTGGTGTCTTGGTGGTTTTGCAAAATTTAACCTCGCTGCAGACCAGGTCTGCGCAAACCCATGATATGATGCGCGGGTTGTTTGCGTACCCCAACACCAACCAGGTCGTGCCGGGCCGCTGCCCAGCTACGCTCCATTGGCGCTGCCGCGCGCCCGCCACGAGAAGCAAAATGTAGGGAGGAGGCTATGACACAAATCTCGCGTCGCACATTCATCCGCCGCATGGCCGTGAGCGGAGGCACGCTGGCGTGGCTCTGCACCGGCATCGAGTTCGCACACGCGGCCGGCCCCGAGGCGTATAAGTTACGGATCATCCACACCAACGATCATCACGCGCGGATCGAGCCGGTGACCGGCGGCACACCACCGGCCCCGGTCCATGGCGGCGTCTCGCGGCGCAAGACGCTGATCGACGCCATCCGCGACGAGGGTGGCAACCAGCTGTTAATCGACGCCGGCGATGTGTTCCAGGGGACGCTGTGGTTCAACCAGTACCTCGGCATGGCCGACCTTGAGTTCTACCATGCGATGGGCTACGAGGCGATGGCGATCGGCAACCACGAGTTCGACAAGGGGCAGGAGCCGCTGGCCGAGTTCATCAAGCGCGCGCAATTCCCGGTGCTGAGCGCCAACATCGCGACCGACGGCTCGTCACCGATCAACGGGCTCTACAAGCCCTGGATCGTCAGGGAGGTTGGCGGCCAAAAGATCGGCATCTTTGGCCTGACCACCGAGGAGACATCGGTGATCTCCAGCCCCGGCGCCGGAATCACCTTTACGAACTATATCGATGCCGCGCGCAAGGCGGTGGCCGATCTCAAAGCTCAGGGCGTCAGTAAGATCATCGCCCTGACACATATCGGCATCACCTTCGACCGCGAGCTGGCCCGCCAGGTCGACGGCATCCAGGTGATCATCGGCGGCCACAGCCACACGCCGATGGGCCCGCAGATCAAGCCGGCCGACCCCAGCCGCCCCTACCCCGAGGTGATCGCCTCGCCATCGAACAAGCCGGTCATCATGGCCACCGATTGGGAGTGGGGCCGCTGGCTGGGCGATCTGACGGTCGGGTTCGACGCGAATGGCGACATCACCAGCGTCGTCGCCGCCCATCCGACCGAGGTGCTGCCGAGTGTCGAGCCGAACCAGGGCTTCGAGGATCGGATCAAGGTGCTTGGTGCGCCGCTGACCGCACTGCGCACAAAGGTGGTGGGCGAGGCGGCGGTGCCGCTGAACGGCGCGCGAGCCGATGTTCGTACCAAGGAGACTAACTTCGGCAACCTGATCGCCGATGCCATGCTGGAGAAGGGTCGGCCGGCCGGCGCGCAGGTGGCAATCATGAATGGCGGCGGCATCCGCACCAGCGTCGACGCTGGGCCGATCACACTCGGCGAGCTTTTGGAAGTACAGCCGTTCGGCAACCAGCTCTCGCTCGTGACGCTTACTGGGGCGCAGCTCAAGGAGGCGCTGGAGAACGGCGTCAGCCAGATCGAAACCGTGGCCGGGCGCTTCGCGCAGGTCTCCAACATGCGCTATAGCTTCGATCCCGCCCGGCCAATCGGCGATCGCGTCACCGGCGTGCAGATTGGTGACGGCAAGGGCGGCTACAGCGCGCTCGACCCGGCCGGCAGCTACCGCTTGGCGACAATCAACTTTCTGGTGACGGGCGGCGACGGCTATACCGTGTTTTCGAAGGGCGCCAACAGGCTTGACACCGGCCTGCTCGACATCGACGTGACGACCGAGTACATCACTGCGCACTCGCCGGTCAGCCCGCAGGTCGAGGGCCGGATCGTCGTCGGTGGGACACTGCCGGGCGCAGCGGCGACTGCGCCGACCAAGCCGGCGCAGCTACCGAACACCGGTGGCGACCTGACGCCACTATGGCTGCTGGCGGCGCTGGGGGCTAGCGCGATGGGAGTTGGCGCGCGGCTGCGGGGGCGCGCCCGGCACGCCCAGCCGGCCACGACCGAGATCGTAGAGCAGGAGGCGATCGAGGAGCAGATCGAGATCGCCGGCTGACATATCTATTTTGTGGCTGCGCGGGCGCGGGAATGCGCTGCGGCGCATTCCCACGCCCGCGCAGCCACCGTGTTAAATACGGGATGGCTCATGCCACCTAGATTGAAATGGCTAGGCCGCCAGCGGCACGCGCTCGATATACTCCAGGCTCTGGTGCCGGAAGTAGGTGTTGTAGAGCTCGGCGTAGTGGCCGCCGCGCTCCAGCAGCGCGTCATGGCCGCCTTCCTCGATGATTTCGCCCTGGCGTAGCACGATGATCCGATCGGCATGGCGCACCGTCGAGAGCCGGTGGGCGATCACGATGGCCGTGCGATGCTCAAGCACCAGGTCCAGCCCTTCCTGGATCAGCGTCTCGGTCAGCGGGTCGATGCTGGCGGTGGCCTCGTCCAAGATCACGATCGCCGGGTCCTGTAGTAGCACCCGCGCCAGCGCGACGATCTGACGCTGGCCCATGGAGAGCTGGCCGCCGCGCTCGCCAACCTCAGAGGCCAGGCCGGCTGGCAGCCCGGCGATCCAGTCGCCACCGCCCACGGCCCGCGCTACACGCTCGACCTCGGCGTCGGTCGCCTCAGGCCGGCCGTAGCGGATGTTCTCCAGCACGCTGCCGTCGAATAGAAACGGCGTCTGCGCCACGATACCGAGACGCGCGCGGTAGGCCGCCAGATCGAGCGAGCGAATATCGCGGCCGTCGACCAGAATCCGGCCTTCCTGGAACTCGTAGAAGCGCGCGATCAGCTTGCCGATGGATGATTTGCCGGAACCGGTATGCCCGACCAGGGCGAGCGTCTCGCCGGCGTGGATGGTCAGGTTGAAATCCCAAAGGACGAAGGACGAAGGACGAAGGACGAAGGACGAAGGTTGATCGTTGAGGACAGCTCCATCCGATGTGGACGCATTGCTTTGGTCTTTGGTCGTTGGTCTTTGGTCATCAGCTCCGTAGCTGAACCCGACACCCTCGAACCGGATCTCCCCGCGCGGCCGCTCCAGCACGACCGAGTCGCTCTGCACGACTTTCGGCTCGGCATCGATCAGCGCGAACACCCGCTCGCCGGCCACCAGCCCAAGCTGAAACTGGCTCCAGAACGAGGCGATGCTGGTCAGCGGGAACCAGAACAGCTGTAAGCCCTGGATGAACAGGAACCAGCCGCCGGCGCTCAGCGCGCCCTGCCGCACCGTCAGGCCACCGAAATAGACCAGCCCGGCCGTGCCGATGCCGGCCAGAATGTTCAGCACCGGAAAGATACTGCTGAACACGAAGCGGGTCGCGCGCGTGACCAGAAACGACTGCTGATTGACCTCCAGGAACTCGTCGTAGATCGCCTGCTCGCGCCGGAAGGTCTTGGCCACGCCGATGCCGCTGACGGTCTCCTGGATGTGCGCGCTGACGGTGGCGTTGACGCGCCGTGACTGGGTGATCGTCCTGCGGGCGATCGAGCGAAACGCCAGCGCCGCCAGCACGATGAACGGCGCCAGCAGCAGCAGAATCAGCGTCAGGCGTGGGCTGACGTAGAACAGGTAGCCGAGCAGCAGCACGATCAGCAGCAGCCGGCTGAGCAGATCCATCGTCAGGGTGATCACCTGCGAGAATGCCTGCGTGTCGGAGTTGACGCGGCTGACGATCTTGCCCGATGGGAACGCGTCGTAGAATGACATGTCGCGCTTCATCACCGCGTCGAAGGCATCCTCGCGCAGCTTTAGCACCACGTCGCCAACCGCCTCGCTGGAGAGCCACTGGCGCGCGGCGTTGAAGATCCATGAGGCAGTGGTCAGCAGCACCACCAATGCCGCCAGCAGCGCCAGATTGCCCAGCGCCGGATCGAGCTGCAGGCGGTCGAGGCTGCGCGAGATGACGACCGGCACGCCGGTATCGACCAGCGAGGTTAGCACGATCGCGCCAGCGACGATGAGCATCTTGCGCGCCTGTGGCCGGAAGTAGCCCAGGATACGCCCGACCAGCTGGCGATCGGTATAGGTTCGATCGTACGACTCCGGGTCGAGGCCGTCCATAAGAAAGCCCATGTCAGTCTCCAGTAAGCAGTAGGCAGTAGGCAGCCATCAGTAGTCCGTCGCCAGCACTGATATCGATTCTGCTGATTGCTCGCTGCTGATTGCCGACTGCTCCAGCGGCGGCAGCTCGACATCGTAGCGGGCGAAGATCCGTCGGTAGTGTGGCGATCGGCGCAGCAGCTCGTCGTGCGTGCCGCTCCCTGCCAATCGACCCTGCTCCAGGACCAGAATGTGGTCGGCCCAGCGGATCTGCGAGAGCCGGTGCGTAATCAGCAACGTGGTGCGACCCTGTTGCGCCCGGCGTATGGCGCGCTGGATCTGGTCCTCGGTGGCGCTGTCGATCGCGCTGGTCGAGTCGTCCAGGATCAGGATGCGCGGGTTGTTCAGAAAGGCTCGCGCAAGTGCGATCCGCTGGCGCTGCCCGCCCGAGAGCGTCACCCCGCGCTCGCCAACCACGGTCGCGTAGCCGTCGGGGAAGCTCATGATGAACTCATGCGCCTGGGCCTCGCGCGCGGCCTGCTCGATCTGCTCCTGGGTGGCGTCCGGCGCGCCAAAGGCGATGTTCTCGCGCAGTGTGCGTGAGAACAGGAACACATCCTGCTCGATCTTGGCGATCTGCGAGCGCAGCGCGTCCAGGTTCCACTCGCGCACATCCACCTCGTCGATCAGCACGCGCCCGGCCGAGACATCGTAGGTCCGGTTGATCAGCTGAGTCAGCGCGCTCTTGCCCGACCCAGTCTGCCCGACGATCGCGACCGTCTGGCCCGGCTGGACGTGGAAGGTGATGTCAAGAAGAACGTTTGAACGTTCCAGTGTCGGCTCGTAGCCGAACGAAACATTCTCGAACGCGATCGCCCCGGCGATCGGCTGGCACTTGCCGGCGCGGTTCTCGTCCAGGCCGGTCTCGGCGCGGATGATCGCCAGGATGCGCTCGGCGCTGGCCAGGCCCGACTGAAGCAGCGAGAACGAGAAAACCGAGATGAAGGTCGGGAAGCGCAGCAGGTTCATCAGGCCGACCGCGCCGACCACCTGGGCGATGCCGACTCTGCCGCGCCCGTACAGCAGCATCGCGTGCAGCAGCAGCATGCCCAGCGCGAAGCCATACACCAGCAGCGGCAGGTAGCGCGCCTCGGTGTGGCCCTGCCCAACGAAGATATCGCGGAACAGCCGCGCGTGCGTGCGGTACTTGCGCCGCTCGAACAGCTCCTGCGCGCTGGCCTTGACCACCTCGATGCCGGCCAGCGTCTCTTCCAGGCTGGCGTTGAGCTTGCCGAACTGGTCGCGCTGGCCACGCGAGAGCGGCAGCAGCCGCCGCATGTAGCGCCGCACCAGGATAGCGTAGCTGACTACGAACGCCAGCGGCACGATGAGCAGCTCGGCGCGCAGCGAGGCTATATAGATCAGCGGCACCACAATGCCCATCAGCATCTCGAAGGCTATGCTGGCGCCGGGCACCATCATGCTGCTGAGCTGATTCACGTCGTCGGTGGCGCGGGCCATGATATCGCCGACGCGCTGGCGATCATGGAAGGATTGGCTCTTGCCGAGCAGGCTGGCGTACAGCTCCTCGCGCGAGTCGGCGGCGATCTTGGCGGCGATATGCTCGGCCGACAGGCTGCCCGTCAGCATACAGATGCCGTCGGTGACCAGGAACCCCAGGATCGTCAGCGCGATCCACAGCAGGCCGCCCTCCGAGGTCGGGCGAATGATCTCCTGCGCGGCCCGGCCGATCATCAGCGGCGCGCCCGCGAATACCAGCCAGGCCATAACATAGCAGGCCATCGTCACCAGCGCATTCAGCTTATAGCGCCAGACATGCGAGACGATCCAGCGCAGCGGGCCGCGCTGATCGTAGTGGCGAGCACTCTGGACGGAAAACTCGGTCTTCTGAGACACAGACTCCTCCCAGGCGCGCAAAAACGGGTGTTCGCATCATACCATCGAAGGCCCGGAAATGGCGCCCTTCGGAAGACTGATGTTACTACGGCCATTGGATGGAGTACTTGCCGATCTTTTTACCAGATGTTTACTTGCAATTGACTGGAGAAGCGAATATAGTGGATATAACCCATTTTGTGTGATCTTGATACCCCAGGTTAGGGACTTCGCTCGCGAAAAGCTGACTCTGTCGCCAGATTGCAGCACACTAGCTGTGTTGTGGTGTGGTGCCTCTCTCAACGACGTCTAGCGTGACAGCAGCGCGCTCTTCGTGCGACGCTGCGCCAATAGAATCGGCAAATCCTCGTTATATTATGTATTTTTTGTTGCGCGCGGCGCTCTATTAAGTTAAATACTTTTGTATGTACGGCAGTTTGAGTGTATCGGAAGAACTTGGAGGGTGCTTAAGGGAGGTTGTAGCCCTCCTACGTATAGCACAGCCTTGGTAGCCGGTAGCCCGGCTCACCAGGCTCATATTCGATCGGCGCGTCGAGCCGAGTGGCGCGGCTGCGGGGCGCCTGCTCAAGTCGGGTAAGAAGGGCGAGGAGTGTGGCGCACTCCTCGCCCGGTGATCGTGCACGGCCCATCATCCAGAGCTGCCAGCATCCGAATCTTTGGATTCGTGCGTCCGATCGTGTGCATTATAGCCTACCTTATCGTATTTGCCTACACCTCGATCGGGCCATCTATGATGACAATAATGTGATATCTGGGAGAGGGTTGGCGCACACTGGGGCACGTGGTGTGTGCGCCGCTACATCGCATACAGGTATCGATCGGTGACATGTGGCAGTCTGGGGAACCGCGCAGCAAGCCGGGGATGTTGCCAAAGTAAGAAAGGAGGGTGCTGCCAACTAAGAAGACAGGGTCGGGAAGAGGAGCTTAAGGAGATTGGCGTTTTGGCTTTACCCATCGACCCCCTGGACAAGATGCAAAGAGCAGCGCATCGCGGTCCGGCCGGGCAAAGCACGCTGTTGCACTGGGTGTACAAAAGGAGGCATTTCTATGGATCCTGAGGAAACCAATCAACCAATCGCCAACCAACCCGACGAACCGGTCGAGACCCCGGTCGAGTCTGCCGACAACACCGCACCCCAGCGGTCGCTGAACCGCCGGCGCTTCTTGACGGCGGCAGCGCTCGGCACGGCCGCGGCGGCCCTGCTGAACAAGGGCAGCGGCGGTTACCTGCGGCTTGGCCCCGCGTCGGCGCTGGCCGACGACCTGAGCGGTCTGAACTGCACTGCCAACGACGTGCGGATCGTCGGGCCAGGAATCATCCTGAACGAGACCTGTAGCTGTACAGGCACCTTCAACGCGGACGTGTCGTTCCACATTATCAACAACACCGGAACGACCCGATACTGCGTCACAGTCCACCTATGTGACGGGAAGGACAGCGCAGGTAATGTCGTTTTCCCCGCCCGAGACATCATTGTTGGGAATATTGACGCCAACTTTGATGGCAATAAGACCGTCACGATCCAGAACTATCCTTGCGGTGCGGGCAAGGTCTGCTTTGGCGCATGCGGTTCAGGTACGGATCCGGTCACGGGCCAACCGGATTGCTCATTCGCCAAGGGCGAGAACTGCCCGGCGGGCCAATGCTGTACCACGATCTCCTGGAATGTCAAAGCCAGCGATCCCTGCCCCGACACCACGCCGCCGATCAAGTCGAAGTGCCGCCACCAGCAGGTCTGCATCGTGGGGCGCGGCAGGACAACGCTGGACTGCGACACGAGCGCGAGCGGCGTTCAGACCAACTGTACAGTGCAGTGTGGCAGCACCACAACACTGCGGCTGTGTACAACGAGTGATGCAAGCTTTGCGCCATTCACGTTTACCTTGAATGGGCAAAGCTTCGGTCCAACGACCGCCACCTGCCACGACTTCACCGTAGGGCCGATCACCTCAACCACGAGCTTCACCGGCACCGTGACTGATAAGGATGGCTGCGCCAAGTCGGCTTCGGTGACGCTGAACACCTCCGCAGTGGCGACGCCGCAGCTTAGCGGGGCCCTCAATGCGGGCTGCACTGGCTCGGCTACCTTTACGGTCGCGAACTGCGACTCGAACCTCACCTACACGTTCCAGGAGGTGGACTGCGGCACTGGAACTCCTATCGGATCGTCGCAGGGCGGGAAGGGCGTGTGCTCGGCGACGTTCACGTTCACGCCGGGTGCCACGGACACGACCCACTGCGTGCGCGTGACAGCCAGCAACGGCTCTGCCGCCTGCGACCAGACGGCGCAAGCATCCGTCGTGATCCCTGCGGTAGTGACCGCCAACCTTGCGGTGCAGGGAACGCCTGGCTGCGATGGCGTGGTGACCCTGCTCGCGACCGCTGGCGGCGGAGTGGCCCCCTACACCTTCCAGTTCAACGGGGCCACCGGCACGGTCAGCGGCAGCGGCAACACGCGCACTATCACGATCCAGCCCATACTGGACGGCTCGTGCCGCTCGGTCACGGTCACAGTCACGGACTCGCGGGGCTGCTCGGCGACCAGCGCCCCCGTATCGTTCAACAGCTGCGTGACGACCACGTTCAACTGCTAGCGGCGTCGATCGCGAGCGAGGAGGGCACTCCAAACGTGCCCTCCTCGCTCACCACTGAAGGAAAGGAGAACCCGCCGTGGGTCGTTGAGGGGAGCCAGTCGTGGTCGGATCGGCCACAATGCATGAACAAATCGCCAGCCAGTATGCGCCCGGCGACGACCTGCCCTGCGCCGATGCATGGCTGCTCGCGCCGCTCAAGAAATCGCCCGAGTACCGGGCGCTCCGCCCGCGCGTGGCCAGCCCCAGGGCGGTCGACTCCTGGCAGGATCAGGGGGTCCACTTCTTCGTCTTTCAGCTGAATCCAGTCGATGGCGCAGCCGCTGTGCCGGACGATCCGCCGGTAGTCGTCTTCGCAATGCACCCCGAGGAGCCGGCGCCGGTCTCGGCGGTGGTCGTCACGCCCAGGCCCGGCGGTGAAGAAGCTGAGGTGGTGGATCTGCGGCAGCCGGACAGCGCGTACACCGCGCCGTACGCTGGAGCGACAGCTCTAGTGGAAGCCCTCGAGCCTGAGCCCGAAAACGGAGGTGATGCAAACGAAAGCATCTCAGACGAAGCGCCTACCGATACGGAGCAGCTTCTATCCGCTGAGCCAACAATCGTGCAGGCAGAAGAACTGCCCGTAACTCAAGTCGATCAGGTTGCCGACGAGACAGAGCAACATGAGCCGGTGATAGGAGCTCAAGCTCAGCCTGCATCCCCGCCTGGGCCAACCATGGAGGCCGAGCAGGTGAACGGCCATGCGCCAGATATCAATCTCGCATTACTCACGGCGGTCAAAGAGTCGCAGGAGTTTCAAGCGATCCAGAACCGACTGGCCACGTCGCTGCCGACTGATTGGTGGCAAGAGGACGATGCTCATTTCTTCGCCTTTGAACTGCTACCCGCCGATGAATCATCGTCGAACGGCCATGAGCCGCCGGTTGCGGTGTTTGCGATGCGCTCGCCGGAGCCCGCACCAATCTCGGCGGTGATGGTTACGCCGAGTGCAGACGGTGAGGAGGCCGAAGTGGTGGACCTGCGCGACCCGGGCAGCCGCTACGTCGCGCCGATCGTGGGCTAGTCGGGCCGGCGCACGGTGGTGTGTATGTCCAGCAGGGGTGCGGCGTGCACGCCGCACCCCTGCTCTCGTTTCAGAATCAAGTAGTACAATCTTGGCCTCGCGCCGGTCCAACTAGCGCAGAAAGCGAGGGGGCTTGGGGAACGGCTACGCCATTCCCCAAGCCCCCTCGCTGCTCATCGGATAGGCATGAAGTCAAGGAGAGGCCCAAACTGAGTTGAGCGCTAGACGGCGAAGAACGTCCGCGAGACATCAGCCACGCTGGTGGAGGTGCCGTGGGTTGTATCGGTCAGCACAATATTGGTGTAGCTGACGCTGGCGAGCACCAGCTTCTGGCGGTTCGGGCAGGAGAAGCTCCCGGCGCTGGGCGGGCCGGCCTTCAGGCTTGCGACGACCCGGCCATTCTTGGGCTCGAACGAACCAGCTGCCGAGACCTCGGCGTTCACCGTCTCCGTGTTGGCGGCCTCCGGATGGTTTCCGCCCCCGTTGATGCAGGCGAATACTGCGCTGGCATGAGCAGTAAGCGTGTAATCGATATTGTCATTGCCTAGCCCGCGCTCGTCGAACGACACGACCAGCGCTCCCTCGTTATTGACAGCACCGCTGGCGCTGTGAAACTTGGCTGCCACCGCCAACGCCGACGACGCCGGTGTTCGCTAGCGCTCCATTGTCGCCGGCGTGCCAGTATCGCTGTATATCGTCAAGGGTGGTGGACATGGCGGGTTCACGCACCCGAACGTACAGACGCTCACGATGGAGTTCTTCGCGAGGTATCT
>DATFXE010000658.1:0-6562 GCA_035258585.1 Roseiflexaceae bacterium
CGCTCGGCGCGGAGAACGCGATCACCCTGCTGCTGGCCAACCGCGGGCAGCGGCCGATCAGCTTTCAGCTGCGCGACGAGTTCCCCTACCAGTTCGTCTCCGACGCGGTGACGCTGGCCGGCGAGATCGGGGCCTATGATATCCACGAGGCGCGCTACCACCTCAAGCCGCTCCAGCGCGGCGACTACAGCTTTGGCGATATCAACATCCGTTACAACAGCACACTGAAGACGTTCGTTCGCCAGGCGCGCTACCCGGCCGAGGCGCGCGTCAAGGTCTACCCGAATGTGCTGGATGTGCGCAAGTACGATCTGCTGGCGCGCAAAGGGCTGCTGTTCGAGCTGGGGCTGCGAGCGAACCGCCAGTTCGGCGCCGGCACCGAGTTCGAGCGGCTGCGCGAATACAACACCGACGACGAGTTCCGGCGGATCAATTGGAAGGCCACCGCGCGGCGCGGCAAGCCGATCGCCGCCGAGTATGAGACCGAGCGCAGCCAGTACATCGTCAGCCTGATCGACACCGGCCGTCTGATGCGCCCGCCGCTGGGGGACCTCGCCAAGCTCGACTACGCCATCAACACCGCGCTGCTGCTGTCGTACGTCGCCACGCTCAAGGGCGATCACGTCGGCCTGCTGACCTTCGCGGACGACGTGCGGACCTACCTGGCGCCCAAGCGCGGCAAGGGGCAATTCTATCGCATGCTCGAAGCGCTCTATAACGTCCAGTTCGAGCCGGTCGAGGCCGACTACGGCCAGGCGCTCGCGTACCTGGGCGTCAAGCATAAGCGGCGCTCGCTGGTAGTGTTATTCACCGACCTGGTCACGCTCGACGCGGCCAAGCCGTTGATCGCGCACATGGCCCGGCTGGCGCAGCGCCATCTGCCGCTGTGCGTGGTGATCTCCGACCCGAATATCACCAACATGGCCGCCCAGCCGCCGCGCGATTCCGACGCGGTCTACCAGCGCGCGGTGGCAGAGATGCTGCTGGACGAGCGCCGGGTGGTGCTGGACACGCTAGGCCGCAGCGGCGTGCTGACGCTGGATGTCCCGGCCGACAAGCTGACGGTCAGCGTGATCAACAAGTATCTGGAATTGAAGGGGCGCGGAGCGATCTAGCATGTGATAGGCGCGTACAGGCCCTCATCCCCTGGCCCCTTTCTCGCGTTGCGACTGGACAAGGGGGAGCCATGATTGCCCCTCTCCTGCCGCGGCGGGAGAGGGGTTGGGGGTGAGGGCCAGCGCCATATAGAATTTAGCCATGAGCTCACCTCTACACCGCTCATCCGTCGACACCGGCACGCGCTGGGAGGCGCTGGCCGGCTATGCGCGAGCGGTGCGCGTCGGCGAGCGCATCCTGGTGTCGGGCACCACCGCGACCGGGCCGCAGGGCGTGGTCGGCGCGGGCGATGTGGCCGCGCAGGCGCACTACATCCTCGACAAGATCGAGGCGGCGATCGTGGAGCTGGGCGGCGCGCTGCGTGATGTAGTGCGGACGCGGGTATACGTGCGGAATATCGACGATTGGGAGACGGTAGCGCGTGTGCATGGCGAGCGATTCGGCGCCATCCGCCCGGCCAACACACTCATACAGGCGCAGCTGGTCGGCGATGAGTACCTGGTCGAGATCGAGGCCGACGCGGTGATCGGAGCCGGCGATGCGCTTTAGCCTGCGCCTGAACAACGACCTGGCCCTGCCCGAGTATGTGGCGCTGGCGCAGGCGGCCGAGGCGGCCGGCTTCGACCAGTTCTGGGTCAGCAATGATCTGTTTCTGCGCAGCGCGCCGGTGATCCTAGCGGCGGTGGCCGCTGCGACCAGCCGGATCGAGATCGGCACATGCATCCTCAACCCGTACACCATCCATCCCAGCGAGATCGCGATGCTGGCCGCGACGCTGGACGAGCTGAGCGGCTGTCGCTTCAATCTGGGCCTGGCGGCCGGCGCGGCCGACTTTCTCGGGTGGGTCGGCATCCTACAGGCGCGGTCGCTGGCCGAAACCCGTGCGACGATCGTCGCCATCCGGGCCTTGCTGCGCGGCGAGCGCGGCCCGCTGCCGGGTCCCTTCGCGCCATGGAATGAGGACGCCTATTTGCGCTTCAGCGCGCCGCGCGTGACGCCGGTCTACCTCGGCGCACTGAGCCCCGGCATGCTGCGGCTGGCCGGCGAGCTGGCCGACGGCGCGCTGCCGCTGCTGTTCCCGCCCGAGCACTACTTTGGTGTGCGGCCCTACATCGAAGAAGGCATCGCCAAAAGAGATGCTAGGTTGGGCGCGCTTGACCTGGCGGCCTGCATCTGGGTCTCGCTGGCCGAGGATCGGGCGGCGGCGCGGCGCGCACTGGCGCACAAGGTGGCCTACTACGGCCACGCGCTCAGCCCGCTGATTCTGGAGCGGCTGGGCCTGACGCGCGCGGACTTCGCCCCGATCGAGCGTGCACTGGTGGCCGAGCGCGATGAGCAAAAGGCGCTGGCGTTGGTGGACGAGCGCATGCTGGCGATCGGCGTGGTCGGCTCGGCACAGGATGTAATCGCGCGGATCGCGCCATTGGCGCGGGCCGATGTGCGACACATCAGCTTTGGGCCGCCGCTCGGGCCGGACCCGCTTGCAGCGGTGCAATTGCTGGGGCGCGAGGTGCTGCCGTATGTACGAAGCTGAGGCCTGGAGGGATGAGGGATTAGGGACTTGGGATTGATCCGCGAATTGCGCTAATCTACGCGAAAGATTGGCCAAATTATTCGTGAGAATGAGCGCAATTCGCGGATTCTTGATTGGCACTCTAGCTCGACCTGGTCGCGATTCGCTGGAATGCCGACGGTGCCGGGCCGTGCGCGAGATGCTCTCGTATCGCCTCGGCACATTCGACCGGACTCAGCAATGAGGTGTCGACCTCAAGATCATAGATGCCAGGGATGTGGACTTCACGTTGCCACAGGCGCACCGGGTATGGCACAGGTGAGTCGGCTGAGCTTCCCACATCCCATCCAGTGTTGCGTCGCCGTTCCATAATGGTCTCGATCGGGCAGCGGACGCCGACGAACAGGACCGGCAATCCCTGCAAGCGACGGGCACAATCGGCGAGGATGCCCCGCGGGATCGCGTAGGCATCGTGATGGCCGACATCGGTCACGACATTCAGACCCAGGCGGCTGTGCGCGGCGATCGACTCGTACAGCGCGCCGTAAAAGAGCGGAATGAGCGGCTCGATGTCCTGGCCCTCTCCTCCTGGCCGCAGTCCGATCCCCGGCAGGTAGCGTGCTGGCGTAAGTTGCATGCACCTATCGACACCCAGGTTCATCCAGGGGCCGTCGAATGTATCCTGGATCACCTTGGCAATGCTTGACTTTCCTGATCGCGGCACGCCATTCAGGATGACTATCTGCCCTAACGTGGTTGGCTGCTCCACGGGTACTCCTCGCGTCTCTCACACCAGTTCCGCCGCCAACGACGCACCGTTTAGCGGCGCCGCCATCAGCGCCCAGGAAGGCAATCGAGCGATTCCAGAAGCCGAAAGAGCCGCCCTCTTGCCGATGCGAAGCGGCGTCGGCGTGTTCGGCGACTCTGGCGTCGATGGTGGTGTCTTTACGTGACCGCCAACGGCGGCCCGACCAACTCCATGCCATGGGCGCGCCACAGCTCTGGATCCTGCGGCGGCATCGCGTTTGCCTTCGTCACTTCACGAAAGAACGCTTCCATTTTGCCGGCAGGCAGAAACGTGATCAGCATTCTGCCGCGCGTGTCGCCGACGTAGGCCCAAACGTGGGGCACCCGGCGCGGTGCAAGCAGCGAATCACCCGCTTGAAGTCTGAAGCATTCTGACCCTATCTCGACAAGAAACTCTCCTTCAAGTGCGTAGAACCATTCGTCTTGCTCGAAATGGAGATGCCGTGCCGGGCCGCCCTTGGCGTGGAATGTGTTCTCAAGAACGAAGAGACCACTGCTGTCCTGTGGGACGACCTTAAAGGCGATCGTGCTAATGCCAAGGCTGCGATGCTGGCCGAAGCGGTCATCACCAGCGGCGACCCACAGCGCAGCATGAACGTTCGCCGGCGGAGAGATCGACTCAGTCATGTTTGGCTCCTTTGCTGGTGGAGAGAAGAACCGCGAGCACCGTGATTATAGCACGCGGTGATCGAAAACCAATGTTCGTCACTGCTCTGCACGGTTTCGCACTCGCGTTCTATCCGGTTATACGCTGAGTACGGGCGAGACGATTGATAACCCGCGCTTCTTTCGCGGCGATGAGAAAGATCTGAAACGAGCGCAACGCCGCCTGAGCGAACAGCCAAAGGGAACGCCCGAACGAGCAAAGCGCCGCAAGATTGTTGCTCGTATTCACGAGCGTGTGAGCAATCGACGCAAGAACTTTGCTCATCAGGAAAGCCGGAAGCTGGTCAACCGTTTCGGCGTAATCGTATTTGAGGACTTGAGCATCACCCGGATGATCAGGAACCACTCTGTGGCGAAAAGCATCGCAGATGCGGCGTGGAATCAGCTCGCAAGTTATACGCAGTACAAAGCGGAAGAAGCTGGTGCGGCGTATGTCGAGATTGATCCGCGCGGCACTAGCCAACGCTGTAGCCGATGCGGAGCAGTGGTTAAAAGGATTTGAGTATCCGTGTACACAGTTGTCCTCATTGTGGCCTTGAGATTGACCGTGATCTCAACGCGGCCTACAACATTTTGAGATTGGGACTACAATCTCAGGGGCCACGGCTCCAAGAAGCTCCCAAGCTTTAGCTGGGGGACTAGTCACAATGCGCAAATCCTGATGACAGCGATGAGGAGAGCCTTCGATGCTACACCCCAGCGTCAGCGTCGCCTTTCAGACCGACCAGCCGCTCTCCGCCTACGGCGCGCTGGCGAAAGCCGCCGAGGATTACGGCTTCGACGGCGTCAGCGTCTACAACGACATGCTCTACCAGCCGGCCTGGCTGCCGCTGCTGGAGATCGCGCGCCACACCCGGCGCGTGCGCGGCGGGCCGGCGGCGGTCAACCCGTTCACCTGCCACCCGATCAATATCGCCGGCAATATTGCGTTGCTGGACGAGGCGTCGAGCGGGCGGGCCTACCTGGGGCTAGCGCGCGGGCGTGGCACGATTTCGTGGGTATCGATCCGCCGCGGCCGATCGCGGCGCTACGCGAAGCGCTGGAGTGCGTGCGGCATCTGCTGTCTCAGTCGAAGGAGCCATATCGCGGGGAGATCTTCCAGCTGGCCGGCGGCGACGCGCTGCGCTGGTCCATCCTTCGTCCCGACATCCCGCTGCTGCTCGGCGCGTGGGGCGCGCGGGCGATCCGCGCCTGTATTCAGCATATCAGCGAAATCAAGATCGGCGGCACGACCAACCTGGACATCATCCCACAGATGCGCGCCGAGGTCGAGCAGGCTGCGATCAAGATCGGGCGCGATCCGAATGAGATCGGCCTGGTGGTCGGCGCGGTCACGGTGGTCGATCGCGACGGCGCGGCGGCGCGCGCGCTTGCTCGCCGCAAGGCCGCGCTATATCTGCCGATCATCGCTCAGCTCGACCATACGCTCGGCATCGACCCCGAGCTGCTGGCGCGGATCAACGCCGCGGCGGCGGCCTACGACTTTGACCTGGCTGCTGGCTATATCTCCGATCAGCTGCTGCGCAAGCTGGCGTTCGCGGGCACGCCCGGCGAGGTGGCCGCGCAGGCGATCGAGCTGTATGACGCCGGTGCCGCCCGGATCGAGTTCGGCACCCCGCACGGCCTGAGCGAGGCGGAGGGCTTGCGCCTGCTTGGCGAGGATGTGCTGCCGGCGCTAAGGACCAGCGGTGTGCTTGGCTTTTGAACATGCGCGGCCCCAGGCGCAAAATAGCGATCTTGTGACCGAAGGAACAACGTATGTCACAACCAACGCCCCAGCGCGAAGATGAATTCGAGCTCTACGATCTGGAGGTCGTGGTCGAGGCGATCGAGGGTAACTGCACCTGCGCGATGCAAATAGGCGACCGCTTCTTCATGCGCAGCGGCAAGATTGCGCTGCCCGAGGGCCGCGATTTCTGCCTGTACGCGCTGCAAGCCGCCATCCCGCTGTTGCCGGCCAAGCAGCGCAGGAACCACCCGGCCGACTGGATGGAGACCGATGCGCGCGTGACCTGCCCCGACCCGGCCTGCCGCCTGATCATGCGGATCGAGCGTGTCGGCCGGCGGCGGCTGCGCCACGACGACGTCAGCCCGATCCCGTGGGAGAAAGGCTCACCCTCTGGTATACTATGACCCTTGAGCAGCAAATGTCATTAACAGGACTTACGTGGTCGCGTAGAGCAGGGAGGTCACCCAGAGGGTACCCGAGGGCTGCAAGCCCTCCAAGAATCTTGTTTTCTGGCTGACTACGGCGGCAGAGCCGCCGTAGTCAGCCAGAAAAAGAAGATCTTGGGGAGACGCCGGGTACCCTCTGGGTGTGGGCACCCGGCCTCCCCAAACCCCACCACTGCATAACTCCTGGCAGTAAGAAGTGATATCGGTTACGAGCGCGTCAAGTTTGGGCGGCGAGCGCTCCAAGCGCGGAGAGTGCCCGTTCGAGGTGTTCCTCGCGTACCAAGA
>DATFXE010000659.1:0-3434 GCA_035258585.1 Roseiflexaceae bacterium
GGGAAAGCTGTATGAAGCGATGCCGAAGGGCATACGTGAAGGAACGGTGTGCGACACGAGCGCCTCCTTGCATTGCTCGCGATGCGGATGAGAGGAACGCGGCGATCCTAGTATAAGGATGCTCGCTTGTCAAACGCGCTAGCGCGTTCTTGCAACACCGCGGGTCCTCTGTTATCCTTAGAGCATCTGCGGTGATGAATGCGGCGCGATTATGCTTCCCGAACGAATCGACTACACCTTTCAGCTTCCCGCCTTCGAAGGCCCGCTCGACCTGCTGCTCAAGCTGATCGAACGCGAGGAACTGGACATAACCGAAATCGCCCTGGCGCAGGTGGCCGATCAGTATCTGGCGCACGTTCGCGCGCTGGAGGCACCCGACCCGAACGCGCTCTCGGCGTTTCTGGTGATGGCCGCGCGCCTGGTGCTGATCAAGTCGCGCGCGCTGCTGCCGCGGCCGCCCGCGCCTTCCGGGCCCGCTCAGTCGCTCGACGAGGCGGCCGAGCTGGCGCGCCAGCTGCGCGAATATCAGCGCTATAAGCAGGCGGCTCTGCTGCTGCGCGCCTGGGAGGAGCAGGGCCGGCGGTCTTATCTGCGGCTTGCGCCGCCGCCCGTGCCTGCGCCGCTACCGCGCGACGAGAAGCTGGATGTGACGCTCGGCGATATGATCGCCGCGGTGCAGCGCCGCATGCAGCTGCTGCTGCCACTCGATCCGCCCGAGCTGCCGCTGCCGGCGCCGAAGGTGATCACCGTCGCCGAGATGGCCGATCGCATCAGGGAGCGGCTTCAGGCCCAGGGCTGGGTCAGCTTTGAAGATCTGCTCTCGCTGGCGGCGCGGCGCGTCGAGGTGGTGGTCGCGCTGTGGTCGGTGCTGGAGCTGCTCAAGCGCCGGGCGATCGTGGTCGAACAGGCCGAGCTGTTTGCCCCAATTATGGTCGGCCGCGGCCCGCACCTCAACGATGCGCACTTGCTGGAGCTGGAGACCCAAGAGACCACGGCCAATGCGGCATAGACTTGAAGGCTTGATGCTGTGCTTGGCATAATATGTTAAAATAGTACACCTTGTAGACTGTTTGAGAAGCTCTTGGAAGCGCGAGGTGGGGGCTTGCGTCCCTCACACTCCGTTTGCCCAACAGCCTCTCATCGAAAAGCCAAGATGTAATCATAACCGCCGTGGAACACACCCGCGCCCGCTCACGTACCGATAGCTCGACAGCCGACCTGGCCCGTGGTCTGCCGCTTGGCGACCTGCTGGCGCTGGGGACGCAGCTGCGCGCCGATGTCACCCCCGAGGCGCTGCTCCAGGAAGTCGCCGACGCGATCTATGCCGTGCTCGGCTACCCACAGGTCTATATTCGCCTGCGCGACGCGGATACCGATGAGCTGGACGCCTGCGCCTTCGCTGGCGTGCCAGACGAGATGGCGGCTCAGCTGCGCGCCAACCCTACCGCCCCGGCCTTCTACCAGGCGCTGTTTCAGCCACAGTACCGCCTGAGCGAGTCATACCTGATCCCGGCCGGCCAGAGCGTCGAGCGCGAGCTGCACGGCGGGAACGCTATGGCCCGGCGCAGGCGCAAGCGCGACCGCGGCGTGCTGCTGGTGCCGCTGCGCGGCCGCGGCGATCGGCTGGCCGGCGCGATCTACGTCGAGCCGCCCGATACCGCCGACGCACTGGAGCTGTCGAATATTCAGATTCTCGAGGCGATCGCGCGCCAGGCCGCATTGGCGCTGGAGAACGCGCGCCTGGCCGCCCGCAGTGCGCGCCTGCTGGCCAAGGAGCAGCTGCTGGCCGAGCTTGGCCGCGATGTCAGCAATACGCTCGACCTCGACACGATCCTGAATCGCACGGTCGAACGGCTGGAGGTCGCTTTCCAGGGTGGGTCGATCGCCCTGCTGAACGAGCAGAACGAGCTGGAGATAGTCGCCTCGGTGGGCGCGATCGATGCGGCGGCGCGCCAGGTGCGCCTGAAAATCGGCCAGGGCATCTGCGGTTGGGTGGTCGAGCGCGGCATCCCGTTCCTCTCGAATGATATCAATAGCGAGACGCGCGTGCGGCCCGCCGCACGTGATGTCGGCACCAACCGCTTGATCCGCTCGTATATCGCCGTGCCGCTGCGCACCGGCGGCCGCGTGCTCGGCTCGCTGAACGTCGAGGCGGATCAGCCCAATGCCTTCACATATGAGGATGTCGACCTGCTGGAGGCGGTGGCCGCGCAAATCGGCGGCCCGATCGCCAGCACACGCCTGTATCTCGAGGCCCAGCTGCTGGCCGAGCAGGTCAAGCGCCGCAACGAGCATCTGACCGTGCTCAACGCCGTCGCGCGTATGGCGGTCTCGACGCTCGACGTGGAGCGGATGCTGGCCGCTGTGACCGATCAGATCCAGCAGGGCTTTGGCTACGGTCACGTTGAGCTATACACGGTCGAAGAAGATGCCGAGGTACTGAAGCTGGCGGCGCGCGCGGGCACCTTCCTGCCAAACCCTGTCGGCTATCACCAGCCGCTGACCGAGGGGCTGCTTGGCCGGGCCTATGCTACCGGCCGCACCGTGCGTGTGGACGATGTACTGGCCGATCCAGAGTACCTGGCGGCCGGCAAGACCGAGACACGATCCGAGATCTGCGTGCCGATCGTGGCCAGTGGCCGGGTGCTGGCGGTGCTCAACCTCGAATCGCGCCAGGTTGGCGCGTTCACCGACGAAGGCGTGGCCGTGCTCGAGACCGCCGCCGACGTGCTGGCCAGCGCGATCGAGAACGCGCGGCTGTATCAGCGCGCGCAGGAGGCTGCCGTCCTGGAAGAGCGCAGCCGGCTGGCGCGCGATCTGCACGACTCGATCTCTCAGCAGCTGTTCAGCATGACCCTCACCGCGCAGGCCGCGCGAGTGCAGATCGATAAAAATCCGGCCCGCACGGCATCCCAGCTCGAACGGCTGCAAGAAACGGCGGCGGCGGCGCTGGCCGAGATGCGCGCGTTGATCTTCCAGCTGCGCCCGCCGGGCTTGAGCGAGCAGGGCCTGATCGCGGCGCTGCAGCAGCATGTCTCCGCGCTGGGTCGCCGAGAAGGGCTGACGGTCAACCTAGAAGTCAGTGGAGATGAGCGCTACGCTCGCGGAGTCGAGCAGGCGATCTACCGGATCGTGCAGGAAGCGCTCAACAACGTGGTCAAACACGCCGGCGCCTGCAATGTCACGATCGCGCTCGACTTGCAGCAGGATAGAACGACGCTGCGCGTGTCCGACGATGGCACCGGCTTCGATCTCACCGTGCTGGAACCTTCGAGTGGCCGGCATCTTGGGCTGGTCAGCATGCGTGAGCGTGCGGCCGAGATCGGCGGTGTGATGGATCTGCGTTCGTTTCCCGGCCAGGGCACCGAGGTAGTCGTGGTCGTGCCGCGTACATAATTGCAGATTGCAGATTCGCCGGGTACCCTCTGGGTGTG
>DATFXE010000660.1:0-6138 GCA_035258585.1 Roseiflexaceae bacterium
TTACCCGCCTCGCCACGCAGCTGCCGCACCAGCTCGGCCACCTGGTACACGCCATTCGCGCCGACGGTGTCGCCGCGCGCCTTACACCCGCCTCCAGTGGCCAGTGGAGTGGCCCCGTTTGGTGTGATCGCGCCCTCGCGCCCAAGCTGCACACCAGCGCCGCGCTGGGCAAAACCACACGCCTCCAGCGCCAGGGCGGCTGCGATGCCATGCGGATCGGTCAGCTCCAGCACCTGGATATCGCCCGCCGTTAGGCCAGCCGCACGCAGCGCCGCCGACGACGAGCGCGCCGCCGCGCCCAGCCAGAGCGGGTCCGGTCGGCTATGCAATGCGAGGGCATCCGTCGCAATAGCCGATCCGGCGATGCGTACAAGCGTGCCGGAAAGCTCGCGCGCCAGCCCCTCGCCGGCCAGCAGCAGTGCGGCCGCGCCATCCGCCACCGTCGAGCAGTCCAGCATGCCTAGTGGATCGGCCACCATCGCTGCGCCGCGCACCTTATCGGCCGAGATTGGGAAGCGATAGAGCGCGTACGGGTTCGCTGCGCCGTTCGCATGCGCATTGATCGGGAAAGGCGCGAAATCCGCCGCGTCGTAGCCATACTGGTGCATGTAACGACGCATCAACATGGCCCACTGTGCTGTCGCCGTCGCGCCATGGATCGCCTCCCAATCGGCGTCGCCGGCCAGCGCAAGCCCGGCTTCCAACCGCTCGTCGAGCACATCGGTCACCTTCTCGACGCCCACGACCGCGACCAGATCGTAGGCGCCGCTGGCGATCGCCAGGTAGGCCTGGCGCAGCGCCACACCGCCCGATGCGCCCGCTGCCTCGATCGTGATGGCCTCGACACCCTGCATGCCAGCCAGCGCCGCCACGGCCGCGCCAAGTTGGCTTTGGACCTGGAGCGCCCCGCCCAGCGCGTTGGCGACATACAGCGACCCGACACGCTCGGGCGCCACCGGCCCCAGCGCGCCAGCCAGTGCCTCAGCCGCCAGCGACGCAGGCGTGCGATCCCAGTGCTCGGCTACTGACGTCTGGCCCGTGCCCACAATATATACCTGTCTCATCGTTCACTCCAGAAAGTTAAGGGTTAAGAGGTCGTAGTTAAGAGTTGCGACCTCTTAACTGAAACAACGCTTTGAACTCATACCTCATAAGTCTTAACTCATAACTAATTTGCCGCGCCACTTTGCGTACACCGCGTAATCAACAAATTTCTCGCGCGCCAGATAGGCCGCGGTCAGTGGAGCGCGTGCGCGCCGTTCGGCGATCGCGTCGGTGACACGAAGCGCGTAGGCATCCGATCCGGAGCCGGAACCATACGAAGCTAGAAAGATCGTGTCGCCTGGCTGCGCGATGTCAAGCACCGCACACAGGCCCAGCAGCGCCGCGGCTGAGTAGGTGTTGCCAATCTTCGGCGCCAGCAGGCCAGGCCCGATCTGCTCGGGCGTGAAACCCAGCTGTTTGGCGGCTGCTTGCGGGAAGCGTGTGTTCGGCTGATGAAACACCGCATACGTATAGTCGGATGCCTGCGTGCCAAGCTCTTGGAGCAGGTGGGTTGCCGTATTGCGGATCTGCCCGAAGTAGGCCGGCTCGCCCGTGAAGCGGTTGCCATGCACCGGGTATGCGCGGTCGGCCCGGCGGAAGAAATCGGGTGTATCGTTCACATACGAGCAAGTCGCCTCAATTGTGGCTAGCGCACGGTCGGCCGGGCCTATGAGCAGCGCCGCCGCTCCCGCGGCCGCAGTGTACTCGAGCGCGTCGCCGGGGCGGCCCTGCGCGGTATCCGCGCCGATCGCCAGCACGTAGTCGGCCATGCCGCTGCCCACCATACCCATGCCGGCGGTCATGGCCTCGGATCCGGCTTTGCAGGCGAACTCCCAATCGGCTGCGCTGATCCATGGTGTCGCACCAAGCGCCTCGGCCACCAGCGTGCCAGATGGCTTGACCGAATAGGGATGGCTCTCGCTGCCGACCCATACCGCCGAAAGCTGAGTGGCGCTCACACCGGCACGCGCCAGCGCGCCACGTGCCGCCTCGATCGACATCGTGATCGTATCCTCATCCGGCCCTGGCACGCTCTTCGCCTCCACTGGAACGCTGGTCCTGAGCGAAGTCGAAGCGGCACCCTGACCATCCGTCCACACGCGCGCGATCTCGCGCGCGGCGATCCGATAGCGTGGGATGTAGACGCCATAGCCGACGACACCAACCGGTTTGTCTGGTTTCATCATTGTGTTATATCTCCTGAAGACGTGTGGATGGGGCGCACAAGAAAATACGAGGCGAGCAAGATGACCATTGCTCGCCCCTTTGCCAGCTATTATAAGCTCCGCGAGTCGGGATTAGACCTTGATCGATACTCCGCGCAGTTCCAACAGCAGTGCCTCGGCGCGCGCTGGCTTGATCGCTTTCTCTTCGACCATCAGGCGAGCGATCTCGTCGATCTCGCTGCCGTGTGCGCCGGCTGCCATCGCGATCTGGCGCGCATGCAGGCCCATATGGCCGCGCTGGATGCCCTCTGTCGCCAGCGCCCGCATCGCGGCCAGGTTTGACGCCATGCCCACGCAAACACAGATCTCGGACAGCTCGTTGGCGTGCTTGACATTCAGCAGCTTCAGCGCTGCCTGAGCCGCCGGGTGGACCTTGGTGGCGCCGCCGACGATCCCAACGGCCAGCGGCATCTCGAGCGTGCCAACCAGATAGCCCTGCGAGTCGCGCTCCCACGTGGAGAGCGAGGTGTACCGACCGCCCCGCGCGGCATAGGCATGCGCCCCAGCTTCGACGGCGCGCCAATCGTTGCCGGTTGCTATCAGCACCGGGTCGATGCCATTGAGGATGCCTTTATTATGGGTCGTCGCTCGGTACGGATCGACCGCGGCGAATGAATAGGCCCACAGAATGCCCTCGATCACCTCTTCGCCCGAAATGCCGTCGCGCGCGAGCGCACTTGGCGGCACCACCGCCCGGGCACGTGAGAGCCGACGGTCGCTCAGGTTCGAGAGGATCCGCAAGTAGGCGCGGCCGCCACTGATCTGCTCCAACAGCGGAGCGACCGCCTCGGCCATGGTGTTGATCGCGTTGGCACCCATCGCGTCGCGGCAGTCGATCAGCAGGTGAACCACCAGCATTGGCCCCATCGGGCTGCTTTCGAAGAGCCGTACTTCGACATCCTGCGCACCGCCGCCAAGCGCTAGCAAGCTGCTGCTCTGCCGGTTCGCTAGGCCCAGAACATCAGCTTTGCGCGCCAGAATATCGAAGCGCGCGCGGCCCGGGTCGTTGATATTGACCAGCTGGATCTGGCCGATCATCAGCGGCGCGGTCGAGCTGGCCTGAAAGCCGCCACCCTCGCGCACCAGCTTCGCGGCGTAGCTGGCGCCCGCCACAATCGACGGCTCTTCGACCACCATCGGGATGAGCATGTCACGCCCGTTGATCTGGAAATTGGTCGCCACGCCGAGCGGTAGATTGAACGTCCCGACGACATTCTCGATCATTTTGTCCGCGCGCTCGACGGTCAGGGCGCCATTGCCACCGTGGAGCTGACGCAGGTCTTCGTCGTTCAGCCCATCGAACGACTTCACTGCTTGAAGCCGCTCGAACGGGTTGAGCTGGTAGAACCCGCCAAGCCGTGAGTTGCGCGTTCCCAATTGTACCTCTCAAATTCTGTGCAAGATAATCGTCCACAAGTACTTGTGAACCTTGGAACAAGCTCTATTATATCACTCCTCGGCCTCCAAAGCGGCTGGAAGAACTCTCAAAACCTATCAGGCCACTCTCTGAGACTCCCAAATCAAGAACAAAAGCTGTGCAAACATTCTACAGATAGAACCATGGTATGATGCCACCATTGGCACACCCTAATGGAGTCGACCATGTTTGGAGCGATATTATCACCCAGCAATCGTGCAGGCGGGCTGATACGGTCAATTCTGATCAGCATTTCGGCGCTGCTGCTGGCCGCCTGCCAGGATACGGCTACGCCAGCGCCGACGCGCCTGCCGCCGCCCTCACCTGTCGCGTTTGTCCCGATCGGCGATCTGATCGAATCCGGCGCCGCGCCGCCACCGGGCGTCGTTACTACAGCCGGCTATCTCGTCGTCGATAGCGCCGGCGCGACACTGGTCGATGGCTTGAGCTTCGCTGCTGACGGCACGCCTCAGTTGATTGAGAACGACATGGACCAAATCTGGCTCGGCGCCGACGCCGGAGCAACTCTCAAAGACCGGCTGCGATCGGCTAGCGGCCTCCAATTCGCGGCCGCCCAGGCACGCGGGCAGCTGGAAGGTCCCGGCAGCTACGGCCCAGGCGGCCGTTACCACTATCAAATAGTTAGCCCCAGCATTGAATTGATCGCCGCCCGCGATATCACGATCGGTGAGTTACTGCAACAACCTTCCAGTTACGAGGGCCAGCTGGTGCGGCTGGTCGGCAGCTTGCTCACACGCGATGCTTCGGCGCTGCTGGTCGAGCAGCTGGGCGCTGGTGGGCTGCCCACGCCGAAGGCACGCCAGATCAAGCTGCGCGCGCCACTTCGGGATCGTCTGCTGCTGAGCCACCTCAAGGGTGTTTCCGGCGGCACCATCCGCTTCGGCCAGGTCCAGATCGAAGGCTTCTGGCACGCTGGTGTACTAATACCGCTATCGATCATCCTTGTGACATAAGATATTGATTTTCTGCACAAATAGCTAATGGCTTCGTGAACAGCGTATAGTACGTTGAGCCTATCCACACCATGGTCGTAGGGGTCTGAAGGACCTAGCAGCTACAGGACCATCGACCTCTGGTTGATTCTAGGTTAAAAGATTATTCTTCTCGCAGCACAGCGACGGTGGTAACCGTCCTGGCACGCCAGCAACACACTATCACATTTCGATCTCTGGCGGACTGCGAGAATTCATGAAAACACTGCGCTTCCCGTTTCTAGCGGCGATCTTGCTGCTTCTGGTATCTTTCTCCTCACCTACACGTTCAATAGCATCCGACAACGATAACCCGTTGGCTGGCGATGCGCTCCAACCCCCACCACAGCGGGCAGCCGTCGCAGCTGCCGGCGATTTCAAGCCATCGCTGTTTCAGCCCAGCGCATTCCTGGCTGGGCGAGTAGCAGTGCAGCTGATCTTTGTCGAAAGCGACGGCAGCAAGGAGCCGTCGACAAAGGACTGGACCGACGCCCAGGTGAAGCTAGCGAACAGCCAGATCGTTACGGCACTCGCATGGTGGCGCGCGCGCCTGCCGAATGCGCGCATCGAATTCGATCTGACCAGCCGTATCGTCCCATCGGGCTACGAACCGATCGACCACGACCTGAGCACCGAAGGCCAATGGGTTGGCGACACGCTCAGCAGGATGGGATTCACTGCCTCGAACTATTTCGAGCAAGCCTACAGCGCCGACGATAGCTTGCGCCGCGCCCGTCAGGCCGACTGGGCTACCACTATCTTTATCGTCAACAGCACCGGCAAGACCAATGGCCGTTTCGCGGATGGGCACTTCGCCTATGCGTATGTCGGCGGCCCATTTCTGGTTATCACCTCCGACGCAGGTCCCTACGGTGCCACGCAGCTCACGCCCGTGGTCGCACACGAGTTTGGGCATATCTTCGGCGCGTTGGATCAGTACGCTGCCGCGGCCACTCCCTGCACCCAGCAGAGCGGCTATCTAGCGGTGCCGACGACTAACAGCCAGGCCAATAACTGTGGTTCGCGCTTTATCTGCATTATGCTCGAACCATTGACGGCCTACACCGACGGCGCGATCGACTCGTCGGCGCTCGGCCAGATCGGCTACCGCGATAGCGACGGCGACGGCATACCCGACCCGATCGATACCAAACCAGCCGCCGATGTGCTGGTCAAGCAGCCGAGCGGCGGCACAAGGCCAACCGTGACCGCCACGGCAACCGACCAGCCCTTCCCATCGCCATCGGGCCAGTCTGTGACGATCAACAAGATCACACGCATCGAGTACCGCGCCGACGGCGGGCAGTGGCTCGCCCTGCCGCCGAACGACGGCGCCTATGACAGCTCGGTGGAATCGACCAACGCCACACTGCCGCTGTACGATGGCCAGCACAACATCGAATTTCGTGCGATCAACAGCGTCGGCGCCACCTCACCCCTGAGGACCGCAAGCGTCACT
>DATFXE010000661.1:0-8119 GCA_035258585.1 Roseiflexaceae bacterium
GACGCGCAGCGCCTCGGTGAAGCAGCGCTGCGCCAACTCGTGCGCGCCGTGGCTCTGGTGCATCAGGCCCATGTAGTAGCGCGGCTCGGCAGCCTGCGGGCGGGCGTTACAGGCCTGATCGTAATGGATATAGGCGCGCCCGGCGTCGTCGAGGCGCTGGTAGCAGCGGCCGAGCGAGAAGTGGGCCTCGTAGAGCTTGGGGTTATGCTCCAGCGCCTCTTTGAAGGCGGCAATTGCGCGATCGAGCTGGCCGCGAGCGGCGAAGGAGACGCCCAGATTATAGTGCGCCTCGGCCAGTTGGGGGTCGGTCTGCACCGCTTCAAGATACTCTCGGAGCGCCCCATCCCAATCCTCTTGAAATGCCAAGGCGTTGCCGATATAGAGATAAATAATCGCGCGCTCGCGATCAAAGATCTGGGCCTGCTCCTCGCCTTCCACATATGCCGCGATCAGGGCGGCCTTGAAATGCTCGATCGCGTCACCGTAGGAAGCACGCAGATAGGCCCGAATGCCCTGGCTGAACGCGGCCCCCAGGCGTGTGCCAGCCATGAAGCGCTCGCTCCCAGAAAACGTGTCCAGGTCGAGCGGCATAAAATTTAGTGGTTCATTGATGCTCATCGTTCCCACCCATCCGTGAGAGGGTGACAAGGTGACGGGGTGACAGATTATCACCTTGTCACCTTGTCATCTTGTCACCACGCTCTATCGATACTCTTCCAGGGCCAGCCGGAGCTGTCCATTCAATTCGCGTGCCAGGCCGCGTCCAAACAAGCTTTGGGTAGCTCGCACAATCGCCGGCAGGGCTTCGTCCCATGCGCTTACCGGCGCCGAGCTGCCAGGTAGATCGAGCTCGGCCCAGAGCTGCGCGCTGCGCTCGAGGCCAAGCACGTCGTCGATGATACTGCGCAGTTCGATATCGATCTGCTCCAAACGCCGCCGCAGTATCACCATCGTAATATCGTCGGCCTGATCGGCCCCGCTCCATAGGCGCAGCTCGTGCAGCAATGCCGCTAGAAGTGCGCGTGGCTTCAGGCAGGTATTGTCGCGCAGCATTCGCTCTAGCCGCTCGTACCCATAGATCTCGCCATCGGGCGTGCTGGCCTCGACGACGCCATCGGTGTAGAGCACCACCGTGTCGCCAGGATGAATCACTGTGCTCCCTTCGTCGTACTCGCTGTCGCCGTCGACGCCCAACGGCAGACCTGACAGCTCGATCTCCGAGACGTGGCCGTTGATCAACACGGGGTAGTTATGCCCGGCGTTTGCCATACGCAGGATTCCGCGTCGCGTGTCGAGCATCGCGTAGAACATTGTGACCATGCCTTGCGGGATTTCCGAGAGAACACCACGGTTGGTAGCCACCAGGGTCGGCCCCGGCGCCTCCCCACGCCGCGCCGCATGACGGAACACCGTCCGCGCGACAGCCATGCGCAGCGCGGCCGGCAGGCCTTTGCCCGACACATCGCCGATCATAATCCCCTGCCAGCCCTCCTGTAGTGGCAGAAAATCGTACAGATCGCCGCCCAGGTCGCGCGCCGGCATCGATATGGCGCTGATCTCCCAGCCGGGCAGGCGCGGAACCGCCTCCAATAGCAATCCCTGCTGGATATCGCGGGCCAGGCGCATATCCTGCTCGATCTCAGCCTGACGGCGCATCCCCTCCAGATCGGGCGCGGCGGCGGGAACCACAGCAGCTGCCGCGGTCAATGCGGGCCGGAAGCGCGGCCGCATCGCGACAGCGCGCGTATGCCCGAGCATAGTCGCAGGGGGCGGGCGGCGATTCGACTGGCGATGATCTCGAACCATAATTACTATTAATGATAGTAAAGGGGCCTGACGCCCCTTGTTCGCACCTATCTTGGACGCGGTAAATATTCAATCCGGCGCTGGCAGGTCTCGCGAAGCCAGCCCACCGCTACCCCATCGAGCAGCACGCCGGGTGGATGCACATCGAGCTTGCGCAATGTATTACGGTACTCGCGCGCCGCTTTGTCGACACAACCGGCCTGGCGGTAAGCCTCGGCCAGGTGAAATGAAACCAATGCAGAATCGGCGCTAAGATAGCGGGCCCGCTCGAGCTGCTGGATAGCCAATTGCCACTGACCCTGTCGTCCTAAGATCACGCCCAACAGCAGGTGCGCCTCTTCATTCAAGCTGTCGATCTCGATCGCGCGCTGGATCTCGGCGGCCGCCAATTCCAGATCGCCCCGATCGGCATGCGCGCGCGCCGTCAGGGTGAGCGCCTCTGGCGCGCAGGGCGACTGCGGCGCAACGCGGCGGAGCGAACCCAGCGCCTCGTCGATCTTGCCCTGCGCAAGCAGCTCACGCCCGCTCGCAAGCGCTGCCTGGTCGGAGTGCGCGTGCGGCTGCAATGGCCCTGCTTGAGCCGGAACTACCCTTTTGTAATGATGTGATTCGCGACTGTTGGCTGTACTCGGTCGCACGGGACCCAGCGCACTCTGGCGCTGCGGCGCGCGCGCGACTGGCGGACGCTGGGAGTAGGGCAGAGCGGGCGATTCCAACGCTCCCTTGTAGTAAACGTATGCGCCGGCCACTTCTCGCGAATGGAATAGATCGAAAATATTCCAGAGTGTTTCGGAGAAACCCAGAAACAGCAACCCGTCAACTGGCAGGCACTCATAGAATCGTGCGATCAGCTCCTTGCACGTTTTCAGCTGGAAATAGATCGTCACGTTCTGGCAAAAAATGATATCGACTCCCGATGCATAGCGCGGGAACGGGTCGAGCAGGTTGAGCGCTTCGAAGCGCACGATCGCCCGCGGCGCATCGCCGACCAGGTAGCCGTCGTTCTTCGGCGTGAAGTAGCGCGCAAGCAGATCGGCAGGCACGTTTTGCAGTGCGCGGCCACGGTAAAAAGCCTCGCGCGCTTTTTGCAGGGCCGGCTGACTCAAATCGGTCGCCCAGATCTCGATGGAGCGCTCGAGCGATTGAGCCAGAGCCTCAAGCGCCGTGATCGCCAGCGAGTAAGGCTCCTCGCCGGTGGCGCAGCCGGCGCTCCAGATCCGGATCGGCGCGCCGGCCGGCTTACGCCGGTGTATTTCCGGCAGCAATACCTCACGCAGAGCGCGCAGATGGGGGCCATTACGGAAGAAGATAGTTTCGTGATTCAGCACAAGCTCGGCGAGCAGGCGCAATTCGTCGCGTCCGCTCGGCCCCTGGATGCGCCGCTCGTAGGCCGGTAGGTCGTCGCCAGTGGCCCGGAGCCGCTGAGCAATGCCATGTTCAAGCAGTCGCAGCCGTGCCAGATCGAGATACACGCCGCTGTACTCGGCGAGCCGATCGCGCAGCCGCGCGAACTGCTCCGGCCCAAGCAGGCCGGCGCCGGCCCCACCGCTGGTAGTGGCGCGTAGCTGATTCTTCGATGGCTGGCGAGCATGTGTCATTGGGCGCCTCTCGCAGGCACGGCTGCTGCCGGAGCGGGCTGCTTGATCAGTTCGACCAGCCGAGCGGCGATACGCGCGGCCGGAAGCACCTCGTGCGCCGCGCCGAGCTGAATAGCGGCGCGCGGCATCCCAAAGATCGTGCTGGTCGTCTCATCCTGGGCGATTGTATAGCCATTGGAACGCTTGATCGTCAACATACCGTAGGCGCCATCACGGCCCATGCCAGTCAGCAGGACACCGACCGCACGCGCACCAAACACTTCGGCGGCGGCCTGCATGGAGATATCGATCGATGGACGCTGGATCAGCAGCGGGTTTTCGCTCAGGTGGACAGCCCGCTCACGGGTGATAAGCAGGTCGCGTGCGTCGGGCGCGATCAGCACCTCGCCGGCGCGAATCGGCTGGCCTTCGCGCGCCAGCACCACCGGGAGCCGGCTAGTGTTGGCTAGCCATTCCGCCATACCAGCGCTGAAACCCTGGGCGATGTGCTGGACCACCAGTACGGCCGACGGTAGATCGGCCGGCAAACCAGCAAGCACTTCGTTTACGACCCGTGGACCGCCGGTGCTCGCACCGATCACGATCAACGGGAAATCCGGCTGAGACCGGGAGACGGGGAGACCAGGCATTTCTTTCGCGCGTGCCTTGTCTCCTTGTCTCCCTGTCTCCCTGTCTCCTTGTCTACTGGCGCTTGTAGTCGCAGCCACAGCGACCGACTCGGGCGGCTTGCGGCGCCCGCGCAGATGGGTTACCACTTTTACCCGCGCCAGCACTTTGACCCGACGGATCAGCGCGCGCCCGGCACCATTCAGCGCCTGGACATCGCTGCCGGAAGGCTTCTCGATGACTTCGAGTGCGCCGGCGCCCAGCATCTTGAACGTGATATCGACCTCGTGGTTGGCGAGCGAGGCAGTCAGCACCAGGATCGGCGTCGGGCAGTAGGCCATGAGATGCTCAGTCGTCGCCAATCCATCCATCACGGGCATACGCACATCCATGGTCACGATGTCGGGGCGCAGCTCCTGAACCAGATCGATCGCCTCGCGACCATTGCGCGCCGTCGCCACAACCCGAATCGCCGGATCCTGCTCCAGTAGGCCGGTGATCATACGCCGCATCAGGGCCGAATCATCTACTATTATGACGCGAATCGGCTGGCTCATGCCTCAGTGCATCTCCAGAATCAACTTGACACGATTCGGCAGATTCAGCAGATCGATATCTTTATTCAGGTAGTCGTCCACGCCAGCCTCAAACGCCGCATGTTTGTCATCGCTCGACGTAAGCATAATGATTCGCAGATCGTCGAGCGCGGGGTCGTCGCGCAGGCGCCGGCAGACCTCATAGCCATCGATGCCGGGCATCTGGACGTCGAGCACCATCAGATCGGGCACTGCGGCCGCGACTTTGGCCAGAGCTTCTTCGCCACTGTGGGCTAGATCAACGTCGTAGCCGTACATGCTTAGACGCATGCGCACAATGTCGGTGACGAGCTTGCTATCATCAACGACCAGGATTTTTTCTGCCATGGTGTGCTCCCGGTTCATACGATCCTTTGTTGAAATCTCGAAACTGTTCCAGTGATGGGGGTTCGGGGACCTTCGGCCCCTCCAGACCTCCCCAGCGCCATACCTAAGGTTTTCACGATCCTATCAATTCTACCGTATCAATTGCCCAACAGTTGCTGGACGGTCTCAAGCAAATTGCTCTGGTTAAACTGGCTTTTAACGATATAGGCCTGGGCGCCAACCTCTAGCCCGCGCCGACGGTGCGCCTCGGAAGCCAAACTAGTGACGATTATCACCGGCAGCTCGACCAGCCCAAGGTCGTTGCGAATGCGTCTGGTGAGCTGGAAACCGTCGACGCGCGGCATCTCGACATCGCTGACAACCAGATCGTAGGTAGCGGCGCGGAGTTTGTCAAGCGCGTCGAAGCCATCGACGGCGGTGGTTACATCGTAGCCAGCCGATTGAAGGATGGTACGAATCAGCTCGCGCGTGGTGAAGGAGTCGTCGGCGACGAGCAGGTGCGAGTGGCGCCGCGCATTGTCGTGCTTAACGACGGTGGTCATCAGCGCCATGCCGCGCGCCGCCTGCGCCAGCGCCGCCGGGTTGAGCAGCAGCACCAGCCGACCATCGCCCATTTGAATTGCGCCACTGAAACGGCGCTGCTTCTCCAGCAGTGGCCCGAGCGGCTTGACGACCACCTCGCGCTCGTCGATCAGGCGGTCGATCAGCAGCGCCAGCGGGCGCTGAGCGGCGCCGATCACAATCGCGGGCGTGCGGCGGCGCGACGGGAACGGTTGCGCGCCATCGACATCAAGCAGATCGGCCAGGCGCAGCAGCGAGGCGAGCTTACCCTCGTACGGCAGCATTGCGCGGCCCTCGATCGTCTTCACGTGCTCGGCGTAGGCCCAGATGCTGGCCTGGCAGCTGGAGGCCGGCAGTGCGAAGGTGTACTCGCCTAGCTCGACCAGCAGCACACGGGTAGTGACCAGCGTCAGCGGCAGAGCCAGCGTGATCGACGTGCCGATGCCGAGCCGCGAGTCGACCTGCACCTGGCCGCCCAGCTCGACAATGTTGGTGCGCACGACATCCATCCCGACGCCGCGGCCGGAGATATCGGTGATCATCTGGGCGGTGCTGAAGCCAGGCGTAAAGATCAGCTCGAGCGCCTCTTGATCCGTGAGCAGAGCGGCAGCCTCGGCGGAGAAGAGGTTCTTGCGCACCGCCGCCTCGCGCAGCCGTTTCGGGTCCATGCCGCGCCCATCGTCGCGGATCGTCACGTTGACATAGGCACCCAGCGCCTCGGCGCTAACGGCGATCGTCCCCTGGTGCGGCTTGCCGGCCTGCTCGCGCTCGTCCGGTGGCTCGATGCCGTGATCCACGGCGTTGCGAATCAAGTGGATCAGCGGATCGTTCAGCGCCTCGATCATCTTGCGATCCAGCTCGGTCGTCTCGCCCGTCAGCGTCAACTCGACCGCTTTGTCGGTCTCACGGGCCAGCTCGCGAACAGCGCGCGGCAAATTGGAAAACACCGTCGAGATCGGCAGCAGGCGCGCGGCCATGACCTCTTGCTCAAGATCCTCGACCAGCTGCGTCGTCTGGCTGGCGTGCTGCTCGAAGCGCTCGGCGTGCGCGCGGATGAGCTTGCTGGCCTGGTCGCCGGCGTTGAGCGCGCCGTTCATGTGGCGGTCCAGCGACTCGCGCTGGGTCTGTGAGAAACGCAGCTGCTTTAACTCGCGCTCCAGCGCCAGCAACCTGCGCTCTTGCTGATCGATCAGTGTGGCGATCTCGCCAAGCGTCTGAAGATGCATCGACTGGGCCTGGCGGCCAACTGCCAGCTCGCCGGCCAGATTCAGCAACTTGTCCAGCCGATCGACCCGCACACGAATAGTCTGGCGCGCGGCGGCGCGAGCGTTTTTGGGGAAGACCGGCATGGCTGCCAGCTCGGAAGGGGCGCCGACGGCAGCGGCGGGAGCGACCGGCGTCTCGACAGAAGCCGCAGGAGCAACATCAGCTACGGGCGCATCTGCATCCGACTCGGGCGCTTCGGAGCGCCCGCCGCGGCCGAGCGTGAGCGTGAGCGCCTCGACATCGATACTGGAAGGACGGCCATCGATCGCGGCGTTAACCAGCTCCATGATCGCATCGCCGCCGCGCAGCAGGTCATCCGCCAAGGGGCGGTCGAGCTCGCGCCGGCCCTCGCGCACAGCGCCGAGGATATGCTCACAGGTATGCGCGACGCGCCCAACCTGCTCGAAGCCAAGCACCCGCGCCGACCCTTTGATCGTGTGCATGGCACGAAAGATCGCGTCGATATGCTCGCGACGGCCCTCGGCGCCTGGCCCAAGCGACTCCAACACCAGCAGCCCTTCGCCCAGGATGCGGATGTTCTCGGCCGTCTCGTCACGGAACTGGCTGTAGAATGCCGTTAGATCCATCTTTGGGTTTGCAGGTTTGAACGTTTGCAGGTTTGAACGTTTGCAGGTTACAAGTTCGGCAGCAGAACGTTCTATCCTTCAAACTTTCTAACGTGTCAACGCATTATGCGTCATCACTTGCCATTCTTCGCAAGGTTGTACATGCGCTCGTCGATTTCGTCCATTGCTGAGAGTGTTGCGGTGTCGCGCGGGCTCTCGTAGACGATGCCATGGAGGCGTTCGGCGATCGCCGTAAGCATCTGAGCCGACTCGGCCATCTGGCGCGAGCCCGCGGCGGTCTGACGCGCCACATCGGCGATCTCGCGCATGGTCTCGACGACCTGCTCGCTGGCGCTCTGCTGCTGGGCGGTGGCCAGGCTGATTTCAGCACTGCTCTGGGCTGTGCGCTCGGCGACCATCACGATATTGTTCATCACCTGGCCGGCGCTATGCGCTAGTTCAACGCCGCGCTCGACCTCTTTGCCGCCGTCTTCGGCAGCCAGCACAGCCGCATTGGTGGCCTGTTGGATCTCGGCGATTACGCCCTTGACCTCTTTAGCGGCCGCCAGCGCACGATTTGCCAGGCTCTTGACTTCGGCCGCGACCACAGCGAAGCGTCGGCCGTGCTCGCCGGCGCCAGCAGCCTCGATTGCGGCGTTGAGCGCCAGCAGGTGCGTCTCATCGGACAGATCGTTGATCAAATCGATGATCTCACCGATCTGCTGCGAGCGCTCGCCCAGGTTGAGCACGCGCGTAGAGACGTCTTGGACGCGGCCGCGGATGCGCTCCATAG
>DATFXE010000662.1:0-3982 GCA_035258585.1 Roseiflexaceae bacterium
CGATTGTGAGCGCGGGCCTGACGGCGGAACGGCGGCTGGTAGGCGGCCTGACGTACTTCGTCATCATCGGCGCCTGTGTCTATTGGCGCACCCGCTTGTCCAGGTCCTTGTTCAGGGCATCATACTGATCGTCAGGCAGCAATTGGACGATCGGCACGACAACCTCCTCTTGTTGTCGGCTCATGGGCGCATGTCGCGCATGATGGTGTTGGCAAGGCAGCGCGCCAATCCGCTAAGCACACGATCCAAGCCTCTGGGCAGCGCGCACCCGTTTGCGACCTCCAACCAGGTGCTGTCCGAGCTGCTCGCCGCGCGGGCCTAGCCAAATGCCTCGCGGAACTCACGTACCGCGTTGGGGCCGTTGCGCTCGAGACCCCGATAGAACGCCGCCTGGTCCTGCGTGCGATAGTCCAGCCGCTCGACCCGGAACGGCGCCAGCCGCTCACCGCCGCGCCGCCGCACGATCACATCCAGAAAATACACCACCGCGTTCTCCACGCTGCGCGCGTCGGTCCAGTCGGACTTGTAGATCGGCACCCCTGACCCAGTGAAGATCCAGGTCATGTTGGGCATCGAGCCGTAGGCGCGGTGACAGGCCCCGTCGAGCGCGTCGAGCAGGATCGGGCGCGTGACACCCAGGATGTCGCGCAGGTCGCGGGCGTGGCGCAGCTTCTGCTCCACCGAGGTTAGATGCGGATAGTGCTCGCCGGGGTGCGCCTCGTTGGTGTAGAGGAAGATCGATCCGACACCCTGGTCGGCGTAGCGCGCGGCGATCGCGTTCATGGATGGCGCCGCCATCCCACAGTAGGGTCAGGTGAAGCTGCCAAACTCCACAATCGTGTAGGTGTGGCGCGCCCAGACTGCGCTGAGGCGCGTCTGGTTGCCGTCCAGGTCCCAGAGCGGAAAATCAGGCCCGCGCTGGCCGAGTGGTGGGCTGGCCTCGAAGTTCATCCAAGGCTCGAACTTCGCGGGGACGAACGCATCGTAGTTGTAGCGACCGAGCAGGTCAGGATCGGCCATGATACACCTCCTCGATTCGAGCGTGACAGACCGGGCATGATTCTATACCTCAACTTGATCTCCGTCCAATCGTTGTCCGCGATGGTCCACAGTCGATCCAGGCTCCGCACCAATGTTGGTTCTTGTGGGAGCATAGCCAACCTGCCCGCCTACAACCGTGATCCAGCACACCGTTCGCGCAATCGCTGCCGGTCGAGCAGCATGGAACAAGATAGGCTATACTACTCGTCGTGGCGAATGACGACACCGAGCGGAGCAGTGGTGGACGACGACGCGCTGGCAGAGGAAGAGAGCGATGAGACTCTTGCCGCACATGTCGCCGGGCGCGATGTGGCGGCCTTTGGCGTGCTCTTCGATCGCTATGCGCAGACGGTCTACGTCTTCGCGGCGCATATGCTTGGCACGACGGACGCAGATGAGATCGTCCAGGAGGTCTTTCTGCGTTTCTGGAAGCATGCCGGCCAGTTCGACCCGCTGCGCGGTTCATTTCGTGGCTGGTTCATGGCGATTGCACGGCATCAAATTCTGAATGAGCTGCGCCGCCGCAGCCAGGAGCAGCGTCGGCTGGCCGCCGACGCGATCGACCGCGTCCTTGCGGAGGCCATCGACCCGGCGGTGGATGTCGAGGAAGCAGCCTGGCTGCACGAGCGCCAGGAGCGTGTGCTGCGCGCGCTCAGCGAGTTGCCCCACGAGCAGCGCCACGCGCTGGTGCTAGCCTACTTCGGCGGCCTGAGCCACACTGCCATCGCGCAGCTCCTGGGGCTGCCGCTCGGAACTGTGAAGAAGCGCATCCAGCTTGGCATGCAGAAGTTGCGCGCCGCCCTCGCGCAGCAC
This sequence comes from Roseiflexaceae bacterium, assembly GCA_035258585.1. GTDB lineage: Bacteria > Chloroflexota > Chloroflexia > Chloroflexales > Roseiflexaceae > DATFXE01. The sequence continues at coordinate 1,855 of DATFXE010000662.1, forward strand.
GCGCCGGGCGCCGAGGCGCCGGTTGGATCCAAACCGCCTCCCCAGGAGTATGAATAAGTAGGATGGCCGACCATGCGCTGTGACGATGTACAAGAACTGCTGGAGCTGTATGCGGTGGGCGCGCTCGATGCGGACGAGCACGCTCAGGTCGCGGCGCATCTGGCTTCCTGCCCGACATGTCAGCGCCTGGCCGATGAACTGGCGGATGTGGCGAATGCCCTGCCACAGGCCCTGGCCGCCGCCTCTCCGCTCCGCATGCCTGCCGATGCGAAAGCCCGGCTCCTCCGATCGCTGGATGCCCCCACTCCAACGGTTGCGTCCTCAGGCGATTTGGACATCGTCCACGACCGCGCTGCCCCGCCGCCGCCCTCTGCTCCGCAGGCGAGTGGCCAGACGTCGGGGGTCGGTGCGGCGCTGGACAGACGCTGGTCGCGGTGGTGGCGCCCCCGAACGCTCGGCACCCTGGCAGCGACGCTCATTGCCGTGCTCGCGCTGGGCTGGGGCGTCCAGCTCAGCTTCGCCCTGGCGCGTGAGCGCGCGCTACGCGCCGAGTTCGACACGCTCCTCAGCGGGCAGCAAGCACTCGTCGTCGACATGATCGATTCGCCCAAGACGATCAAAGCGCTGCTGCGCGCGACCCAGCCCGGGTCGAAAGCCTATGGCAAGCTCTTCACGCGCCCGGACATGGCCAATGTGGTCGTGATGGCCGGTCGTCTGCCCGAGCCGCCCACTGGCCAGTCGTACCAGGTCTGGCTCAAGCGCGCGGGCACAGCGCAGCTGGCCGGCGAGCTGGCGCTGAATGCGGGCTTTGGCGCGCTGGTCTTCGACGCCGGCCAGACTGGCCCGGTCTATGACTCCGCGCAGGTCGTGCTCCAGCCGCGCGGGAGCACCAGCCCCACCGGCACGATTGTGCTCCAGTGGCAAGCATCCCCCTGATAAGCGCATCGAGGGTCCGACCTCCAGGTTCGTCGGTATGGACAGATGAGGGTCACGTGATCCTCATCTGTCCACCGTGCAGCTTGTCATATCGTGGAACGCCGCGAGCTATTCCTGTTCTGATAGCCGATTATTTCTCTGAGCATCTGGCAGTCACTCATTTAAAGTATAATACACCTATTCCTGAGATTACATCGTAACAGATGCGGGGATCAGTATGTCGAACAAGCACCAGAGCGATACGAGCCTACTAATGGCCGAACTCCTCGCCTCGCTCTCGCTGGCGATCGATCTGGGCGTTGGTCAGCCGATGGAGTGGGTGATACGTTCGTGTCTGCTCGCGGTGCGACTGGGTGGCAGCCTTGGCCTGAGTGAACGTGACTGCCAGGATACCTACTACATCTCGCTGCTGCGCCACGTCGGTTGCACCGCAACAGCGGCAGGGGACGCGGTGTTTATGGGCGGCGATGAGTTGACGGTGGCCGAAGGCATGACACTCGACATGCATGATATGGCGCAGGCGATGGGGTTTCTGTTCCGCAATGTCGCCAAAGGCAAGCCATTCTTCGAACGCGCCCGCGCGATTACGCGGGCCCTTGCAGCCGGGCCAGCGTACATGAACGCCAATCACACCGCACACTGTGAAGTCGCCGTGCGGGTCGCCGAGACGCTGGGCTTGGGCCAGGGTATTCAGCGCGGGCTATGGCAAGTCTACGAACGCTGGGATGGCAAGGGGACGCCGAAACAGCTCAAGGGCGAGGAGTTGGCGCTGCCGGTGCGGGTTATCCATCTCGCGCAGGACGCGGCCACCTTTTACACGTTGGGCGGGGTCGAGGCAGCTGTGGCGATGGTCCGCGCCCGATCAGGTCGCCAATTCGACCCTGCGATCGTCGAAGCGTTCTGTCGGGTCGCGCCGGATCTGCTTGCGTCGCTCGCCGCCGAATCGACCTGGCAGGCGATGCTGGATGCTGAGCCAGGATTGCCTACCTGGATTTCTGGCGCCCAGATCGATACTGCCGCAGAAGTCATGGCCGATTTCGCCGACCTGAAATCACCATTCACGATCGGCCATTCCAGGGGCGTCGCTGCGTTAGCGTCAGCGGCAGCCCAACAGTGCGGTTTGCCCAGCGCCGATGTGGTGGCGCTGCGGCGCGCTGGGCTGCTGCACGACCTTGGACGGGTCGGTGTCTCG
>DATFXE010000663.1:0-2354 GCA_035258585.1 Roseiflexaceae bacterium
GTGGGGTCTGGGCGGGGGCTATGCCCCGCCCAGACCCCACAGACCGACTGTAAAGCAATACCTTTTTTAAAAACTTGTCCGCTATCGCAATACAAAACGCCGCTTCAGCGCGTGGTATCGCTACTATGCGGCGTCGAAAAAACTGAACGGGTGTGCGAGAAGTATAGCACCGGCGGCCGCTTTCGTCAAAGTTCGAGCAGCCGCTCCAGCGTAGCGCGATGCTCGTCGTAGTGCTCGTAGCTATCGCCGATCACCCAGTCGATCAGCTGGCCCGCGCTGTCCGGGCCGCGGCCGGGTGGCGTGTAGGGCCTGAACAGGTCGTCCTCGCTCATACCGTTCAGAGTCTCCAGCAGCTGCTGGTGCGCGCCGCGGAATGCCTGGAGCACTTCGGTCAGCGGGAGATCTTTATCGCGCTCATAGAAGGCCTCGTTGATCTGATCGACCGGTGTGGGGCCGTAGGGAACGTTGGTGAGCCGCGTGACCTCGCTGAAAGGCTTTCCGCCGACGTGAAACTCGAGCATCACATGCTCCCAGGTAGCGATGTGCGCGAGCAGATCCTTGGCCGACCAGCTGCCGTCGATCGGTGTGGCCATCTGCTCTACCCTCAGCTGCGCGATCGTCCGCTCGAGCGCGGTGTATGAGCTATGGATTCGCTCCAGCAGTTCAGACTTGATCGTAGGTGTATTCGACATGGTTACTCCTCGCTGCAGGTGTTCTCGCAAGAAATCGAGGCTGCGCTGCCAGGCCAGTGCCGCCGCATCTGCATCGTACTCGGGGCGATTCGTCTCGAAGAACCAATGGTGCGCGCCGGGGTAGATATGAAATGTCACCTCTTTGCCGGCGGCGCGCAGATCGGCCTCGATCTGGCGCACGCCGTCGAGCGGCTCCCACTCGTCGTCCTCCGCGAAGTGTCCGAGGTATGCTGCGCGTGATCTGGCGAAATCGGCGGGCTCAGCGCCGTAGAACAGCACGACGGCCTGGATATCTGCTGGCGCGGCGCTCGCCATCATTGTCGCCCAAGCCGCACCCATCGAGAAGCCCAGCGCGGCGATGCCGTCGCCACGTACGGCTGGGTGCGCGCGGAAATACGCCAGCGCGCCCGCGGCGATCGCCTCCATCGCTCCGAGGTCGCGCTGCTCAAGCAGAGCCTTGGCCTCGTCGATCGTCCCTGCTGTCTGGCCCTGGTACAGATCGGGCGCGAATGCCACGAAGCCCGCGCCCGCCAGCCGCTCACACAGCTCCCGGAAGAAGGAGTTGAGCCCCCACCAGGCGTGCAAGACCATCACACCAGGCCCATTGCCGCTTGCTGGAAGGGCCAGATAGCCTGCTCCGGTTCGATCGCCGGCTGCGAACGTGACCATCCATCCTGCCTTTCTGCTTTGCAGCCTTCGAGTGAATTCGAGGCTGATAGTCGAAGTCGGCTGAGGCCGACTCGGGTATCACTACGGTTCAAGGCTGGCTTGTCGCTTTGGCGACCCAGCGCGAAGACCAATTGTATTTCTGCCCCAGAATCAGACTCAGTTGCGCAGCATGTTCTTGGACGTGCCGCATATTATACAGGAGTAACTCTCCAAAGCTCACTGTCCCCCATCCGAACGTGCAGTGCTGGTGGGCTTTCTCATCAGTCAGAGACTCAACCGTCCCCTTGCACTATTGCTGCCAGACGCTTTCTCTCCAGAGGCTATCCATGCCATCCCTCCTCTGCCAGCCATTGTGTCCAGCTTGAATCGCATGATCTGCTGATCGCGCTGCGTGATGCCGCCTCGTACGAACCAGCTGTTTGGGAGATCGAGCGAGATCGCATAGCTATCAACCCGAACTTCATGGCTGGCTTGAGTGTAGCACTGAATGCGGGTATAATCGACCCTGATTTCGCACGGATTTGCGAGATTCCCTGATAAGATGACAAAGTACGAACTACACCCCCGAATCCGCGACGTCCTGTCTGCAATCTGCAACCTACAATCTGCAATCTGCAACCAGAGAGGGCCTGATGTATCACCCGACCACACGTGTCCTGACAGTGCTTGAGCTACTCCAAGCGCACGAGTCGATCAGCGGCCCCCAGCTTGCCGCACGCCTGGAGGTCAACATTCGCACGGTGCGGCACTATATCACGCTCTTACAAGATCTGGGCATCCCGATCGAAGCCGAGCGCGGCCGCCAGGGCGGCTACCGGCTACGGCCTGGCTTCAAGCTGCCGCCGCTGATGTTCACCGAGGATGAAGCGCTGGCGCTGACATTGGGCTTGCTGGCGGCGCGGCGGATGGGCCTGGCCGCGGCCGCGCCGGCGGTCGAGGGCGCGCTGGCCAAGGTCGAGCGCGTGATGCCGGCCACGCTGCGCGCGCGGATGG
>DATFXE010000664.1:0-2304 GCA_035258585.1 Roseiflexaceae bacterium
ATCAGCCAGGTTCCGCCGATGTACGCGGCGCTGCACCACCAGGGCCGCCGGCTGCACGAGCTGGCGCGCGAGGGGATTGTAATCGAACGCGCGGCGCGGCGCGTGACGATCGAACGGCTCGATGTGCTCGATTGGGCGCCAGCGCTGCTCACGCTTGATATTCTGTGCAGTAAGGGTACATACATCCGATCGCTGGCACGCGATCTCGGCGCGGCGCTTGGCTGCGGAGCACATCTCCAGGTACTGCGACGCACGGCGGTCGGGGCGTTCTTGATTGAGGATGCTATTCCACTTGATAGGGTGACGGGGTGGCAGGGTGACGGGGTGACGATCGAGGCAGACGACAACAGCGATCTCACCCGCTCACCCGCTCACCCGCTCACCTTGTCAACGCTACTGCTGCCGCCCGAGATCGCCGTTGCGGATTGGCCGGTCGTCGCGCTGGACGCCGAGGCGGCGCAGCGTGTGCGACATGGGCTGGCGCTTACGCTGGGATCGCTCGACGCCGAGCGCGCCCGCGCACACGGGCCGGACGGCCGGCTGCTGGCACTAATGACACGGGCAGGCGACACCTGGAAGCCGGAGAAGGTCTTCGATTGGACCTGAGCCATTGTAGATTGCAGATTGCAGATTGCAGATTAGGCTAGTTCGCAATCTACAATCTACAATCTACAATCTGCAATTATTACTATGGAACTCGTTCACGGCTTACTACATTCAATCAACGAACACGCCACCGTCATGACGATCGGCGCGTTCGATGGCGTTCATCGCGGACACCAGCACCTGATTGGCAGCACGGTGCGGCGCGCCCGCGAGCTTGGCTGTCAGAGCGCCGTGCTGACCTTCGACCCGCACCCCGACCTAGTGATCCACCCAGATCGCGATCGGCTCTACCTGACCAGCCTGGAGGAGCGCGCCGAGCTGATTGCCGGCCTCGGCGCCGACTTGCTGATCGTCATGCGATTTACGCGCGAGACGATGGGGCTGAGTGCGCACGAGTTTATGTCCCAGGTTCGTGGCGCGGTGGCGCTGCGCGAGCTGTGGATCGGCTGGGATTTCGCGCTCGGCCGTAAGCGCGAGGGCGATCTGGCGCGGCTGCGGCAGATCGGTCAGCAGCTTGGCTATACCGTTCACCCGGTTGATGCTTTCGTGCTTGCCGACGGCACACCAATCAGCTCGACCCGCATCAGGAGCACGCTGGCGGCCGGCGATCTCGAATCCGCGGCGATGCTGCTCGGCCGGCCGTTCGCAGTCTCTGGGCCGGTGTCCGAAGGCGATCGGCGCGGGCGCACGATCGGGTTTCCGACCGCCAATATTGCCGTGGATGAGCAGCACGTGCTGCCGGCGGACGGAGTCTATGTCTGCCATGCCGAGGTCTGGGGGCGGCGTTACGGCGCCGTGGCCAACATTGGCGTGCGGCCGACCTTCGAAGGCAGCCGCCGCAAAGTCGAGGCCTACCTGCTCGACTTCGCGGACGATATCTATGGCGAGACGCTGCGGCTGACGCTGCGCCAGCGCCTGCGCGGTGAGAAGAAGTTCGACGGCATCGCCGCGCTGGTCGCACAGATCACCGCTGATGTCGCCGAGGCGCGCGCGTGGCTGCGCGAGCATGACGACATCTAATATTATGTAAAGTCAACCAAGCACTCTATCTCTTGCTCGCGTGACGAATGAAAGTGGATTTTTCGAGTTCGCTAAGCGTGCCAGCGGAGCAGGCCGCGCCCACGCGCCGGCGCTGGCTAGGCTTGTGTTTATGGCTGGCAGCGGCGGCGCAGGCGGCGTTTGCGCTGGCGCTGGCTGTGCTGAACCGGCTGGCGCTGGATCGCGGCATCGCCGTCGAGGTTCGCGACGATGGCGTGGGATTGCCGCTGTCGCCGCGCGCCGGCATCGGCCTGCAATCGATGCACGAGCGCGCCGAGGAGCTGGGCGGCGAGTGTTGGGTCGAATCCGCGCCGGACGGCGGGAACTGCGGGCAGGTCCGGCTGCCCCTTTCATAACAGGACTTACGCGGTCGCCTACTCAGTGGGAGGCTTGGAGGGCTTTCGCCCTTCAAGATCTTTTCTTTTTGGCCGCTGTCGGCCACATTCGTGGCCGACAGCGGCCAAAAGGAAGTTTGTTCGGGGGTGGCGCAGCCGCCCCCGAACCCCCAATACGTAAGTCCTGTTCATAAGTGCAGATTCGCCCTCAAATTTGGTATACCCACGCCGGTGCGGGCACCGTGATCTCTAGTGGCTCATGGCTACGCGGATGTGGCAGCGCCAACCGCTCGGCATGCAGCAGGTGATATGGCATCGGCTCGCC
>DATFXE010000665.1:0-3873 GCA_035258585.1 Roseiflexaceae bacterium
CACAGTGTTTGTGCTGGGTGGGGGTTTGGGGGGCGAGGCCGGGTACGCTGTGGGTGTGGGCACGAGGCCGCCCCCTGCACCCCCACCTGGGGAGGTTCGGAGGGGCCCGGGTACCCTCTGGGTGCCCCCTCCGAACCTCCAGAGCAAAATCAGTGTGGTTGACCACTAGCTCATAGTGCGTAGTGCCTAGTGAGCAAAGTACTACGCACTACGAGCTCCATTCGGAACCTTTTTCGAGCGTCCTGTAAAAACTCAAGAACAGTGTCCAGCCATCCGAGGAGACCAACCCATGCGCCTGCGCCTGCTCTGCATTGTCCTACTCAGTGCCACGATCCTGAGCCTCCTGCTGGTCGCATCATCGCGCTCGTCGGCGCAAACCAACGGCGGCGACGGCCAGCCCGACCAGATTGTGCTCACCCCTGGGCCGGCTGCCATATCGCCCGGCGAGGGGCTGGCCGCGACGACCAACGGTATGTATCTTTCGCCGCCAACCGAGGCCGCGCATCCCTTCACCCATATGCTCGTGCGCCGCGAGGCCAGCGTGCCGCAAGGGGCCGGGCTGACGCTGTTTGTGCGGGCATCGGCCGATGGCGCCAGCTGGGGTGAGTGGATCGAGTTGACCGACAACGACGATCTGTGGACCGAGGCGGATGGCCCGGATGTGCAGTGGAGCCAGACACTGGATGCCGGCGGGCTGGCGCGGTTCTGGCAGCTGCGCGGCGATCTGGTCTCCGCGCCGGATGGGACGATGCCGAATTTGCGGCGGATCGACGTCAATACGGTCGACGCGACCGGGCCCGCGCCGCAGGCCGCCGGCGAGCTGCGTGTCGGTGGCGTGCTGGCCAAGCCCGCGGTCGTCCCGCGTGTCGGCTGGGGATCGCCGGATGGTGAGGGCAGCCGCGTGCCGCCTGCGTACTACCCGGTCAATCACCTGGTGGTGCATCACACCGCCGACAGCAGCACGCTGCTGCCGGGCGAGCCGGATTGGGCCGCGCGCGTGCGGGCCGAGTGGTCGTTCCACACCTTCACGCGCGGCTGGGGCGATGTCGGGTACAACTACCTGATCGATCCGAATGGCGTGATCTACGAGGGCCGCGCCGGCGGAGACGACGCGGTCGCGTTCCATGACACCGCCAACTATGGCTCGATGGGCGTGGTGCTGATCGGCACATATGCTACGACCGAACCAACCGCGGCGACGCAGGAGGCGCTGGTGCGGCTGCTGGCCTGGAAGGCATCCCAGAAGCAGATCGATCCACTGGGCAGCTCCTACTACTACGGCTGCTCGATCTCGAAGTACTGCTATCCATACAACCCTGGCGCGGTGGTTCTGAATATCGCCGGCCATCGCCAGGTCACACCCGGCCATACCACCTGCCCCGGCGATGGCACAGTACTCAACCTGCCGGCGATTCGCAACCGCGTCAAGCAGGCGCTCAGCGGCGGGCCGGCCGACGACGGCGACCTGATCATCGACGAGCTGGAGAGCAGCTACGCGCGCAGCGACGCCGCCTGGCACGAGGCCGCCTGCGGCTACGGTGGCCACACCGATTGGACCTACGCCACCGACGGCGCGCCCGAGAATAGCGCGACCTGGCGGCCAAACATCCCGACCGCCGGGGTCTACCGCGTCTACGCGCATATTCCCCAGGGCTGCGGCCTGGCTCCGCCGCCCTACGCCAGCGCCCAGGCGCGCTATAGCATCGCCTACGCCGGCGGCTCGGCCAGCCGCGTCGTCGATCAGAACACCGCCAGCGAATGGGTCGATTTGGGCGCTTACGCGTTCGCCCAGGGCACTGGCGGCGCGGTCGAGCTGTATGACAACACAGGAGAGCCGCTCGCCGCAGGCCGTGTGGTCTTCTTCGACGCAGTCAAGTGGGTGCCCGAGAACGACGCCGCCACCAGCGTGCAGCTCATCAATGTCCAGTACGACCGCAGCGCGGTCGCCAGCGGCGAACTGCTCAAAGTCACCTTCACCATCCAGAACAGCGGCAGCGCGACCGTCTACAGCCAGCAGCCGAACGTTGATCTTACCGCCGGCGGCGGCTTGGGCGGCCTGGAGAATGGCTATGTCTACGATCAGGATGAGTGCTTCAACGGCAATGCATCCGGGAGCTACCCGGCGTTTCCGAAGGAGAGCAACCGTTTTCGTGTCACCCTCGGCATGGCCGGCTGGGATGCCGGGCACGCTGATTCGTGCGTAGGGGCGACGGGCGACAACCCCTGGCGCTGGGGGTTAAGCAGCGCGCTGGGCCCGGGCCAGCAGCAGACCATCGTCGGCTATCTGCGCTTTCGCACTCCAGGAACCTATGCCTTGCGGGCCGGTTTGATCCAGGAGTATGTCAAGTACTACGTCGAGGGCTCCAGCCCGGCCACGATCACGGTGACGCCGGAGCGGATCGCGCCCGACGCGGCCAGCTACGACGCCACGCTGACGCCGCTGGCACAAGTCTACCACCTCGGCGGCGTGCCGGATAATTTTCTGGCGCGCACCCGCAACCCGCTCTCGATCCCGCGCGGCCAATATGTCGGCAGCTTCGCCTGGGATGGCAGGCTGACGCGCTGGGGCAGCGGCGGCCCGCTCGGCCAGACCGACCAGTTCCTGATCGAGCAGGTCCGCGCTTTCCTGGCGCCCGCCGACGGCCAGTACACCTTCCGCACCAGCAGCGACGACGGCTCGTGGCTGTGGGTGGATGGCCAACCGGTGGTGGTCAACAACGGGCTGCACGACGAAACCGAGATTTCCGGGACGATCGAGCTTTCCGCCGGGCCGCATGTGGTCGCCTTCAAGTACTTCGAGCGCAGTGGCGATGCGACTGCCGGCTACGACGTTCAAATGCCGGGCGACCCGCGCTTCCAGCTGCTGCCGGATGGCCTGGGCGGCGGCGCGCGGCGGATCGGCGGCACCTTTCTCGAATCGCCCAACCCGGTGATCGCCGCCGACGACGGGGGCGGCACGGGGGTCGATCGCATCAGGTGGAGCTGGGATGGCACGAACTGGCAGGAATCGGCCGGGCCGCTGCTGCAGCCGGGCAAGCTGGCCAATGGCAGCTACCGGCTGCGCTACCAGGCGATCGACGGCTCCGGCAATGTGGGCGAGATCCGCGAGCTGGCCTTCGCGGTGAATCCGGATCTGCCGATATGGCGCGTATTCCTGCCCGCGCTGCACTGATCGGCGAGCGAAAAATGTGCTATAGTTAGAGGCGCATTGATCTTCGTACGTACGGCATGTCTCAAAGCTCCTTTATTTAACATGGTGGCAGGGATGGGTTCGAAGGCGCCGTAGCGCCTTCGAACCCATCCCTGCCACAAAATGGTCGCGGGAGAGGGTTGGGGCCGCTGCACGACCCCAACCCTCTCCCGCGACCGGCAACGCTGAAGCGCTGCAGTAAGCAAAAGGAGGGATCATGGCGCCGATTGAACGAACGGCCAGCGGAGTATGGTGGGGCGATCTGCGCGGCGGCAAGGGTCAGATCGACAGCACAAGCGGCGTGCTGCAGGCTACCCCTTTTACATTTGCCACTCGCTTCGAGAACGCGAAAGGAACCAACCCCGAGGAACTGATCGCCGCCGCTCACGCCGCGTGTTACAGCATGGCATTCGCCAATTATCTGGCGCAACAAGGGCATACGCCGGACGAGATCCGGACTCAGGCGACCATTACGCTTGATAATGGGAACATCACCAAAATGCACCTGGTGACCCAGGGACGCGTGCCGGGCCTTGAGGCGGCCGATTTCCAACGGCTCGCAGACGAAGCCGAGAAGAAATGCCCGGTGTCGAACCTGCTGCGCAATGGGCTTGCGATTACGCTCGACGCGTCACTGTTGTAACTAGTGGCTCACCACACTGATGGTGGCGGGTGGAGGTGCG
>DATFXE010000666.1:0-9848 GCA_035258585.1 Roseiflexaceae bacterium
GGCCGGCGCGCGGCTCAAATCGCCGATCCTGTGCTTCGTCGGCCCGCCCGGCGTCGGCAAGACATCGCTGGGCCGCTCGATCGCCGAGGCGCTCGGCCGGCGCTTTGCACGGGTCTCACTTGGCGGCATCCACGACGAGGCCGAGATCCGCGGGCACCGGCGCACCTATATCGGCGCGTTGCCGGGGCGGATCATCAAAACGATGAAGGACGCCGGGACGATCAACCCGGTGTTTATGCTCGACGAGATCGACAAGCTCGGCAGCGACTTCCGCGGCGACCCCGCTTCGGCGCTGCTGGAGGTGCTCGATCCCGAACAGAACAACGCCTTTACCGATCACTACCTGGATGTCCATTACGACCTCTCCAAGGTGATGTTCATCACCACCGGCAATCTGCTCGACCCCATCCCGCCGCCGCTGCGCGATCGCATGGAGGTGATCCAGCTGCCGGGCTATACCGAGGAGGAGAAGCTCCAGATCGCGCGTCAGTTCCTGGTGCCCAAGCAACTGGAGGCCAATGGCCTGACTGGCGACGTTGAAACGTTAGAGCGTTTGAACGTTCAAACGTTCAACACATATCCACCTCTCCAATTCAGCGAGTCGGCGCTGCGCCAGCTGATCCGCAGCTACACCTACGAGGCCGGTGTGCGCAACCTGGAACGCGAGATCGGCGCGATCTGCCGCAAGGTGGCGCGACGGGTCGCCGAGGGCCGCCCGTTCCCGCGCATGGTCCGGCCGGCGCTGCTGGCCAAGTACCTTGGGCCGGCCCACCGCGGACATGGCGTCGCAGAGCTGCGCGACGAGATCGGCGTGGCGACCGGGCTGAGCTGGACGGCCAACGGCGGCGATACCATGGCGATCGAGGTATCGGTGATGGAGGGCAAGGGCACCCTGACGCTTACCGGCCAACTCGGCGATGTCATGCGCGAATCGGCCCAGGCAGCACTCTCATTCGCGCGCGCCAACGCCCAGCGGCTTGGGATCGACGTCCGGCGCTTTGAAAAGACTGACATTCACATTCACGTGCCCGAGGGCGCGGTGCCAAAGGATGGTCCGTCGGCGGGCATCACGCTGGCGACGGCGCTGATATCGGCGCTCAGCAGCCAGGCCGTCAAGCGCGATGTGGCGATGACGGGCGAGATCACCCTGCGCGGGCGCGTGCTGCCGGTCGGCGGCATCAAGGAGAAGATCCTGGGCGCGCACCGCGCCGGTATTCGCACGATCATCCTGCCGCGCGACAACGAGCGCGACCTAGCCGAGGTGCCGGGCCACGTCAAGCGCAAGCTGGCGTTTGTGTACGTCGACCATATGGACGACGTAATCGCAGGTGCGCTCTGCACGCTGCCGAAGAACGAGCAGGGAGCATCGAAGGGCAACGGCAAGCGCGAGAAGGCGATCAAGATCGGCGCGTAAACAGCTTGAGACGGTGGACCAAAGACGCAGGACCAAGGACGAAATATCCTCTTCTCATCCTTGGTCCTGCGTCTTTGGTCCTGTGCTCCTACTGGACCGCCTGAAGAAAATCGGCCGCCGCCCATCCCTCGGTGCCCTCGGGGTCGCGCACGTGTTTCCAGACGCGATTGGGTGCGCTGAAATCCTCTCCAATCACCGTGACGATCGTGCCCTCGGGGAGCGTTTTGAGCGGCGTGCCCTCGCTGCTATGATCCGGTCGCAAAAACAGGCCTTCCGTCCCGGTATTGAAGACACGGAACTGCGCACCGCCGCCACTGGCGGCAGTCCCATTCCGGGCAATCTCCAATGTCGGAGTGATCGCCCGCGGCGTGACTGTTGGCTGGACAGGAAGGAGCGGCGCCTGACCCGCTGCGGCCGATTCGGTTGGCTTGCCAAATGGCGACGACGCACTGGACGGCATACGGGTGATATAAATCAGGGCAATCAGCACCGCGACGAGCGCAGCGGCGGCCAGGAGCACGCGCCAGCCACCATATTGCAGCCAGAGCACAAACTCCTGCCGCGACGACGGCAGCCCCTGCGAGCGGCGGCCCCGCCGGGTCGAGCGCGAGCCGCGCCAATCCGGGTTCACCGGTTCGCCGTAGACCGGGCCCTCATCATCCAGGCGATCGGTCGGCTGTGTCGTACGACGAGTCGAGCGCGTTGTGCGCGCATCTTGTGGGTCGCGCTCTTCACGCCCCATCACCATGCTCCTTTCGATACGTCCCTGGAGAGTACCTCATGATAGCACAAACGAGCGTGGGTTTCAACACAAACATTCTAGAGACTGGAGGCTAGTGGTCAACCACACTGATTTTGCTCTGGAGGCTCGGAGGGGGCACCCAGAGGGTACCCGGGCCCCTCCGAGCCTCCAGAGGTGGGGGTGCAGGCGGCGAGGCCGTTCCCCCTCTGGGTGTGGGCACCCGGCCGCCCCCATAACCCCCACCCAGCGGAAACACTGTGGCAAGCCACTAGAGGCTGGAGGCTAGAGGCTTACAAGCCTCTAGTCTCCAGTCTCCAGCCTCTGCTTCCGCCAATACTCCAGCAACTCGTCCACAATCTGCTCCATTCCAATCTGCGGCGACCAGCCGGTGGCCTGGCGCAGGCGAGTGTTATCGCCCATCAGGATGGGCTCGTCGGAAGGGCGCAGGCGCGCCGGGTCGACACGCACCTCGACGGGAACGCGGCCACGTGCGCGCACCAACTCGACGATGTCGCCGATCCGGGTGGCGCTGCCGGAGCAGAGATTGTAGACTGTGCCTGGCGCGCCGCGGTCGAGCAGCAGCCAGAGCGCGCGGGCCACGTCGGTGACGTGCGTGAAGTCGCGGCGAGCATCAAGATTCCCAACCTGGAGCACCGGCGGCTGGCGGCCGGCCTCGATCTGGGCCATCTGCTGGCAGAACGTCTGGATCGAGCAGCGGTCGCCCTGGCGCGGGCCGACATGGTTGAACGAGCGCGTCACCAGGATGTGCAGGCCGTAGCTGTCGTGATATTGCAGCCCAAGCAGCTCCTGTGTGACCTTGCTGACGCCGTAGGGTGAGGCCGGCCGCAACGCGCGCGTCTCGGGAATCGGCACTTCTTCGGGCGCCACCCAGCCGTACTCGGCGCTGGAGCCGGCGATATGCACGCGCGCTGTGGGCGCATGGGCACGGACTGCCTCCAGCACATTGATCGTGCCCTCGACATTTGTTCGCAGCGTCGTGATGGGCGCATCCCAGGAGGCCGAAGGATAGCTTTGCGCAGCCAGGTGATACACCCGGTCGGGCGCGGCGGCGCGCACAGCGGCGGCCACCGCGAAGGGGTCCTCGATATCGCCCTCGTGGAAGATCACGCGCCCCAGCAGCTGCTGGATCGGGCGGGGATCGCTGCGCCAGCGCTTGAAGGCGTGCACCTCGACCTTGGGCAGAGTCAGCAAGTAGTCGGCGAGAAAGCTGCCGACTGGCCCGGTGACGCCGGTGATCAGAATACGGATGGACATGCCAGAGTATCCTTTTCTGTAGTAGAAGCGTTCAGCAGATCGAGCGGCATCTTTGTGCTGGTTGGATCGATCCTGGAATGCCGTAAGGTCGGCATGTATGAGATATTCGCGTCGATACGTACGAATTGTGAATGGCGCAGTCACTGAGTATAGCGCAACTATGCGAAATCGCAATCTAGTTTGCTGTAATGTTGCCATTCTTGTTAAGGAATCAGTTGCCTCGCGCCCGCGTTGGCCCTATAATAGCGCGTATGGACGGCAGTAGGCGTTGCACACCTTTGCTCTTTTTCCAAATTGGCTCGGTTGGGGAGGTCCAGGAGGGCCTGCAGCCTCTCTTGGAGAGACCCCAAGAGGGGGTCGCGGTCGTCCATTGCGGGGAGGTTTGGAGGGGCACCCAGAGGGTACTCGGCCCTCCAACAAGCTTTTTTTCTGGCGAAGGTTGGCGGCAGAGCCGCCAACCTTCGCCAGAAAAAAGAAGATCTTGGGGAGACGCCCAGAGGGCACCCGGCCTCCCCAAACCCCTTCACCGCGTAACTCGTGAATGTTAAAATTGCAAGGATAGTATATTGTTTGCCCAAATAATCGCGTCGATCTCTCGTCGGAGGATAGCATGCCATTGATCAAGAAGCCCGGATCGACTACCAAGGGAATCGGCGCGGCGCAGTACGATCAGGACGAAGGCGACACCAACTCGCTCGGCACCACCACGCCGGGCGCCGCGCGACATACCGTGGCGCCCACCATGCAGCCAGGCGTGGTGCTGCAGGGGCGCTACGCGATCGAGGGCACACTCGGCGTCGGCGGTATGAGCGTGGTCTACCGTGGGCGCGACCTGCGCTTCAAAGATGTGGTCCGGCCGTGCGCGATCAAGGAGATGTTCCAGAGCGCGCCGGATTCGAACACGCGTCTGCTGAACCTCAAGAACTTCGAGCGCGAGTCGGGCCTGCTGGCCACCCTGCAGCACCCAGCCATTCCCAAGGTCTACGATTTCTTTGAGGAGAATGGGCGCTTCTATTTGATCCTCGAGCTGATCCCCGGCAAAGATCTGGAGACGGCGCTGGACGAAGCTGGTGGTCCGCTCTCGGAAGAGCGCGTGGCGCGTTGGTCGGCCCAGATCTGCGATGTACTGGCCTATCTGCACAACCACACGCCCGAGCCGGTCGTCTTCCGCGACCTCAAGCCCTCGAACGTGATGGTCACCCCGGATGAGCGGATCGTGCTGATCGACTTTGGCATCGCTCGCAACCTGAACCGCGGCGATCGCAAAGGCAC
Source organism: Roseiflexaceae bacterium (assembly GCA_035258585.1). GTDB lineage: Bacteria > Chloroflexota > Chloroflexia > Chloroflexales > Roseiflexaceae > DATFXE01. The sequence continues at coordinate 4,704 of DATFXE010000666.1, forward strand.
GATGATCGGCACCGAGGGTTACTCGCCGCCTGAGCAGTATCGCGGCCTGGCCGAGCCGCGCGGCGACCTGTACGCGCTGGGTGCGACCATGCACCACCTGCTGACGGCCAGCGACCCGCGGATCGAGACGCCCTTCACCTTCCACGAGCGGCCGCTGCGCCAGCTCAACCCGGCCGTCTCTCCCGAGTTGGATGCGGTGGTCGCCCGCGCGCTCGAGTACGACGCCAACGCGCGCTGGAACTCGGCCGAGGAGATGAAGAGCGCGCTCTTGCAGATCCCCACGCTGGCCGTCCACGCCCCCGCGATCGGCGCACGCCCGAGCCAGGCCGCCCCGCGCGGGCGTGCCGCCAGCACCGAGCTGCTGTGGAGCTTCAAGTGCGAGGATGAAGTGCGCTCGTCGCCGTGTATCGCCAACGGCATGCTGTTCGTCGGCTGCTATGACACCAATCTGTACGCGCTAGACGCTGGCCGGGGCGAGTTCCGCTGGAAATACGCTACCGAGGGTGGAATCTCGTCCTCGCCAACTGTCTGGCAGGATCTGGTGATCGTCGGCTCGGAGGATGGTGCCGTGTATGCGCTCGACACGCGGCGCGGCAACCTGCGCTGGACCTTCCGCACCGCCAAGCCAGTGCGCTCGTCGCCGCGCGTCGAGGATCGCATGGTCTTCGTCGGCTCGGATGACCAGCACTTCTATGCGCTGGATGGCTTACGGGGGACCATGATCTGGAAGCATCGCAGCTGGATGCCGATCCGCTCCTCGGCATGCGTGGCGAATGACTCGGTGTTCGTCGGCGGCAACGACGGCCATGTCTACTGCTTCGATATCCGCAACGGCGGGCTGCGCTGGAAGCAGAAGACCCAGCAGCCGGTGGTTTCGTCGCCGGCCTTCGGCGAGGGACTGGTCTTCGTTGGGTCGATGGATAGTAGCTTGTACGCACTCGACAGCGAAGGCGGTTGGCCGGCCTGGCGCTACCGCACAAATCATTATGTCAACTCATCGCCGTGCGTGGTCGGCACGCGCGTGTTCGTGGGCGGCGTGGACGGGATAATGTATGCGCTGGAGGCGAAGAACGGCCGGTTATCGTGGAAGTACGACACCGGCAGCCAAATCACCTCGTCGCCACGCTCGGAGGGCGGGCGGATCTACTTTGGCGCGGTGGATGGCTTCCTCTACTGCCTCGACGCCGGCACAGGCGATTTGATCTGGAAGTTCCAGACCAATGGGCCGATCGTCTCGTCGGCCGCCGTCCAGGAGGGCGTCGTCTACATCGGCTCGATGGATCAGCAGCTGTACGCGCTGCGCGCATAGCCATTGCAGATTGTAGTTTGCAGATTGCAGATTGAGAAAGCCAATCTGCAATCTGCAATCTGGAGAGATGGATGTCCTTTATCAGCAAGCTCTTGCGAAAAACAGAGCCGCTGACTCCGCCCGCCGGTCTGACAGCGCCATTGGATGCACGCGCGCTGGTGGACCAGCCGACCGACGTGCCGGAACCAATCGACCAGGAAATCGATCCAGCCGGTGAGCGACGCGTCGACGAAGAAGCCAGGCCCGCCGATATGGAGCAGACTAGTGAGCAGCCGGCGCAAGCGAATGCCCACGAGATCGCATGGTGGGAAGAGTCGTCACCCAGCCCGCCAGAGCCCGACACTCCGCCTGCGCCGAGCGATTCGACGCACGATGCCGGCGTATCAGATGCGCCAGCAGTAACAGCGGTTCCGCTGCGTCCGATCGGCGGCACCCGGCCGCTCGAACCGCTTGTGGAGGCGGATGCTGGGCCGGCCCCGCGGTCGGCCGAGTTAGGCGACCCGGAAGGCGGCACGCGGCCACTTAGTGCGGCAGATGTGCCGATGCTGGCAGCGCTGCGCTCGCACCGCGGGCTGGCTGCCGGGGCGCTGCGCGATGTCGGGCGGGTGCGGTCGGCCAACCAGGATAGCGTCTTCGCCCTGATCACCACCCTGCCGCGCGAGAGTGGCGATGTCACGATGGGCCTGTTCGTGGTGGCCGACGGGATGGGTGGCCACCATGGCGGCGAGATCGCCAGTCGCCTGGCAATTAGCACGGTTGCGCACTATGTGCTCTCGGAGCTGGTAGTCCCGGCACTGGCCGACGGCACAACCGAGGCGCTTCAGCCGCTGATCGTCGGGGCTGTGCAAGAGGCCAATCGCGCGATCTGGGACCACGCTCAGTCGATCGGATCCGACATGGGCACGACCTGTACGGTGGCGCTGCTGATCGGCCGCGCGCTGTATATCGGCCATGTCGGCGACTCACGCGCCTACCTGGCGACGCCGACCGGACTGAAGCTGATCACCAGCGATCACTCGACTGTCGGCCGGCTGATTCAGCTCGGGCAGCTCGATTCGTCGGAGGCACGCGAGCACCCGCTGCGCTCGCAGCTCTACCGCACGGTCGGCCAGCAGCCTGAGGTGGCGGTGGATTACATCTATCAGCCGATCGGCGAGGCGACACACCTGTTGATGGGCAGCGACGGCCTGTGGGGCATGCTTGGCGAAGATGTGATGCTCGATGTGCTGGAGCACACAATCTGGCCGCAAGATGCCTGCCATGAGCTGATTGCGCGCGCGAATCTGGCCGGCGGCGAGGACAATATCACGGCGATCGTCGTGTCGATACCGTCCCAATTGTAGATTGCAGATTGCAGATTGAGAAAGCCTATCTACAATCTACAATCTACAATCGGCAGTTTGCAATTAAGGAATCGGAGTATATGCCACCAGGCATCCGCCTCCAACGCACCCTGAGCCGCGCTGTGCTGGGCGAAAGTAGCGAGCCACAGCTGCTGTATGTCCTGCTCGAAGCAGCCCCCGAGGGCCTGGCGGCGCAGCTGCCCAAGTTGCCGCTCAACCTGTGCCTGGTTATCGACCGCAGCTCGTCGATGCGCGGCGATCGGCTGAATCAGGTCAAGGAGGCGGCCGGCAAGATCATCGACCAACTGAGCCAGGATGATTACTTCTCACTGGTGGTGTTCAACGACCGTGCTAATGTCGTGGTGGCGGCGCAGCGCGTGGCCGATAAGAGCGACCTCAAGCGCGCGGTTGGCACGGTCGAGGCGGCCGGCGGCACCGAGATGGCCAACGGCATGGCCCTGGCACTCCAGGAGATCCAGAAGCCAATGCTGGGGCGCGGGGTCAGCCGGCTGCTGCTGCTGACCGACGGGCGAACCTATGGCGATGAGAGCCGCTGTGTGGAGGTTGCGCGGCGCGCGCAAGGCCGCGGAATCGGTCTAACCGCGCTAGGGATCGGCACCGAGTGGAACGAAGATCTGCTAGAAACCATGACCGCCCGCGAGAACAGCCGCGCGCAGTATATCGCCTCGGCACAAGAGATCACTACCGTCTTCACCGACGAGCTGAAGCGCATGCACTCGATCTTCGCCCAGCAGGTGCGAATCCAGCTTGCGGCGCGGCCCGGCGGCATGGTGCGCACCTTCGACAGAGTGCGTCCCTTTATCGCGCCGGTACAGATTGCGGAGGAGGCCGATTTGCGCTGGGCCGGCGGCCTCGGCGATTGGCCGGGCACCGATACCCAGGCCTTCCTGATCGAGATCGTCGTGCCACCTCTGGCAGCGGGCGATCACCCGCTACTGAAAATTACGCTGCGCTACGATCTGCCGGGGGCAAACCTGCGCGATCAGGTGGCCGAAGAGATCGTGCGTGTGAATGTGCAGCCGGCCGATCAGGTGGCGTACCAGGTCGACTCGACTGTGAAATACTGGCTGGAGCGGCTGGTGGCCTATCGCCTACAATCCAGCGCGTGGCAGGATGTCGAGGCCGGGCGGCTCGACGAGGCTACTCGGCGGCTACAAATGGCCGGCACGCGCCTGTTCGACGCCGGCGAGGTCGCGCTGGCGCAAACCGTGCAGGAAGAGGCCACCCGCCTGCTGCGCAGCGGCAGCGCCAGCGACGAAGGGCGCAAGCGTATCAAATTTGGCACACGCGGGCTGATGGCACGCGAAGCGACCGATCAGCGTGAGACCGGAACCTAATCCAGTCGGCAGTAGGCGGTCGGCAGTCAGCAGGCATCCACCAGCTACTGCAAACTGCCTACTGCAAACTGCCTACTAAGCCATGCAAATCTGCAATAATTGCCAATCCAAACAATTCGACGGCACGATCTTCTGCTCCGAGTGCGGCGCGAGCCTGGCGCCAACCACCCGCCGCGAGACCACCATGTCGCTCGGGCAGCGCGGATCGACAGACAACTTCGCGCCCCAACCGATCAGCGTGCCCGACCCCACGCCAGCGCCGGCTGGCCCCAGGATAACGCTTCAGATCATGAACAGCGGGCGCCGGATCAACCTCGACATGGTCGACGACCTGCTGATTGGCCGGAAGGATAACGCACGCGGGATCTTCCCCGATGTCGATCTGGGGTTGGACGGCGGCTATGATGCAGGCGTCTCACGACGTCATGCTATCCTGGCGCACAAACAGGACAGCTACACAATCGAAGACCTCGGCAGCTCGAATGGCACCTTCGTGAACGGCCGGCGCCTCGCTCCGCAGACGCCTACGATCATCGAGCACGGCGACGAGCTCAAATGCGGCACGCTGCTGATTCGGGTTGAGTTTCACTGAGCAACCACGCCGCACAGATCATAGCGACCAGAGTGTTTAGCGGGATCAGAGCTGATTATACTCTGTGGTCCAACTCATTTGCTTATTGCGTAGCATCGGAAAGGAAGCATCATGGCCAAGACCGTCGTTCTGCATATTATGGGTGAGGACCCGATCCTCGCGGATCTCGACCAGGATCCGCAGCCGACCGATCTGTTTGTAAAGGTCTCCAACCTGCGGAAGCGCGACGGCAAGGAGGTATCCTACTTGACTGCCGGAGTGCAAAGTGTGATCTATCCCTGGCACCGGATCACCTTTCTAGAGATCATGGTCAGCGAGGAGGAGCGCGGCTCGGTGATCGACTTCTTCCGAACGTAAGATCGATGATCAGAGCTTGCGTAGGTGGGGCGTGATTTGGCTATGGCCAAACCATGCCCTTTTGACAAGGCGGGTGGGCTTGGTTAGAATGCCACCCGAGAGCGGATGTGGCCCGGTGGCTGTCCTCGTCTTCAAAACGAGTGGGCGGGGTGACGAGCTTCGCCGGTGGGTTCGACCCCCACGCGC
>DATFXE010000667.1:0-8738 GCA_035258585.1 Roseiflexaceae bacterium
GCAGGCCCCCGAGAAATCTTTTCTTTCGCGTCCGCACGCGGCGGCGTAGCCGCCGCGTGCGGACGCGAAGAAGGCATCTTGGAGGGCTTGCAGCCCTCCAAACCTCCCAACTGCGTAAGTCCTAATTCCATTTTTCGCCCAGTGGGGCGAAAAATGGAATAACAAAAAAATAGGAACGATCAATGCCAAATGAAACCCTCAACATCGGCCTGATCGGCGCCGGCCGGATCGGCCGCCTGCATGCGGAGCACCTGGTCACGCGCATCCCGTCGGCCAGGTTGCTGATGATCGCGGATGTGAACGAAGACTCAGCTCGGCAGTGCGCCCAGCAGTTGGGCGTGGCGGGCGTGGCGGGCGACTACCGGGCTGTGCTGGAGAACCGCGACATTCAGGCCGTGCTGATCTGCTCGGCCACCGACACGCACGCCGAGATGATCGAGGCCGCGGCGCACGCCGGCAAACACATCTTCTGCGAGAAGCCGATCGCGCTGAGCCTGCCGACGATCGACCAGGCGCTGGCTGCGGTCGAGCAGGCCAACGTCAAGCTCCAGATCGGCTTCAATCGCCGCTTTGACGCCAACTACCGCCGTGTGCGCCAGGCGATCGAGCAGGGCGAGATCGGCGAGGTGGCGCTGCTGCATATCATCAGTCGCGATCCGGCCCCGCCGCCGATCGCCTACATCCGCTCGTCGGGCGGTATCTTTCTGGATATGACTATCCACGATTTCGATATGGCACGCTTCCTGGCCGGCTCCGAAGTTGAGGAAGTCTACGCCAGCGGCGCGGTGCTGGTCGACCCGGCGATCGGCGAGGCCGGCGACCTTGATACCGCGCTGGTGGTGCTGACGTTCGCGAATGGCGCGCTCGGTACGATCGACAACAGCCGCCGAGCGGTCTATGGCTACGACCAGCGGGTCGAGGTGCTGGGCAGCGCCGGGGCGATCAGCACCGGCAACAACTATGCCAACAGCGCGATTCTCAGCGATGGCCAGAGTGTCCGCCGCGATCTTCCGCTGCACTTCTTCCTGGATCGCTACACCGAGAGCTTTGTGACTGAGATGAAGGTGTTCGTGGATGCGGTGCTGCGCGATCAGCCGGTGCCGGTCACAGGGGCCGACGCCCGCGCGCCGGTGGTGATGGGTTTGGCAGCGCGCAAGTCGTATGACGAGCATCGCCCCGTGCGCCTGAGCGAGATCGCAGGGTAACAGCGCCCCAAGATCATATATAATTGCCACATCCAGAGACTCGGTCCAGACCAGGTTTGTCAGCGTAGCCGAATCGCGTCTTTCCCCTCCAGCTAGTTAGCACGACAGGAGGAGACTATGGTGACCCATGATGACCACCAGCGCGACGGTTTCAAGCGGCGGCTCGGCGCGATCATGTTGCTGGTGATGCTGCTGCTCGTAGGCGGCGCACCAGGCCCGGCGCTGGCGGCGGGGCCGGGCGCGTTTGTGCTGCCGGCGCGCGGCAGCGTGGTGATCCGTTTCGTGGCGTTCTGCCGCGATTTCGGCGGCCGATTCCCGCGCGCAATCGGGCTGCCCGCCAGCGACCGGCTCGCCCCGGCGCAGGTGCGCGGGGCGCTCGGCTATATTCGCGACAACGGGCTGGCGCAGAGCGGCACCGCGCTGCAATCGCAGTACGCGATCTGGGAGCTCCAGGGCGTCAGCGGGCTGCCGACCGATAACGCCACTTCGCAGGCGGTGCTTGGCGCGGCTGATACGCCGCCCGGCGACCCCGCCAACGCCAGCTCGATCGCGGAAGAGGGCTACCTGAGCGGCGCATGGACGCTCGAGTTGCTCTCGTGGAAACCGCAGGGCAATCCAGTCAAGATCGCCGGCGGCGTCTCGGATTTCTTTTACGGCGTCGGCGAGCTGCGGGTCAGGAGCCACATCGCCGAGGCGCGCACACTCTACTTTCCGACGGGACTGACCTTCCCGCCTGCGAAGGCCGGTTCGCAGCGTGCGACGGGGTACGCCACCAGCGTCTCTGGCGCAGCGGGGCGGCTGCCGACAACCAGCGCCGGCGATCTGGCGCCCTTGCTCGGGCTGCTGCTGGTCGGCTGCGCCGGCGGCCTACATCTCTGGCGGATGCGCCGCGATCGCGCGCTGTATAGGCTCCGATTGGGGTAGCACATGCCACGCATCGCACGACGCTCGGCGCTCAGCCGGCACAGCCTCTCAGAACTGATCGCGTTCTATTTACTCTTCGCCGTGGTCGCCGGCCTGGCATTCTGGCTGGTGCATTCATATCTGGACATTATCGCCTTCTCACTCACCGCGGTGATCGTCCTCAAGCCACTATACGATCGCGTTCTGCGCTGGGTCGGTGGGCGGGTCGGCCTGGCTGTGGGGCTGACGATCTGCGCGTTCTTTCTGGCGGTGATCGTCCCGCTGGCGATCGCGCTAAGCATTGTCGCCGGCCAGGCCACCTCGATACTCAGCTCGGTCGGGCCGGGGGCCGATCTGCTCTCGCGACAGCAGATCGACCAACTGATGGCCTTTATCTCCGGCCTCAACCTGCCGTTCGGCGATCAGATTCAGCAGTGGCTGCTCGGCGCGGCCAGCCAGGCGGCCAGCGTGCTGGCGACGTTCGTGCTTGGCATCGGCGCCTCGATCCCCGATTTGATCTCGCGTTTCTTTATCTTTCTGGGCATCGTCGGCGCGCTGCTGCCCAACTATCACCGGTTCGTGCGGCGCCTCAAGCGGCTAAGTCCGCTCGACGATGGAGTGGACGACCTGTTTCTGCACCGGATCAAGCTGACGGTCTGGTCGATGTTCATGGGCATCTTCGTGATCGCCGTGGCGCAGGGGCTGGTCACTGGCTTGCTGTTCTGGATCTCGGGCGTGCCGTACAGCCCACTGCTGACGTTGGTCGCGGTGGTGGCCTCGATGTTTCCGCTTGGCGCCAGCCTGGTGGCGGTGCCTGTCGGGATTGTGCTGCTGGTCGTCGGCAACTATCCCGGCGCCGCGATCGTGCTGCTGGGGTATTTCCTGATCGTCTCGAATATCGATAGCATCTTGCGGCCGCGGCTGGTGTCCAAGGAAGCGTATTTGAGCTTCGCGCTGGTGCTGCTAAGCGCGCTGGGCGGCTACGAACTGTTTGGCTTCTTTGGTGTGGTGTACGGGCCGGTGCTCATGATCCTGTTTCTGACCGTGCTGGAAGTCTACGAAACGTACTACGCCGAAGATGATCAGCCCTTGCCGCCAGAAGTCGCGCCTGAGATGGCAGATGGGGCCGGCGAGAACACGCTTGCTCAATAGCCGACGACATAGAAGGGAACCAGATGAAGCCGATCACCATCACAAATGTGAAGACGATTTTGACCGCGCCGGCCGGTATCCGGCTGGTGGTGACAAAGATCGAAACCTCGGAGCCGGGGCTGTACGGCCTGGGCTGCGCCACATTCACGCAGCGCCACCATGCGGTGGCGGCCGCCTTGGATAAGCATCTGCGCCCCTACCTGCTGGGCAAAGATGTCCAGCGGATCGAGGACCTTTGGCAGACAATGATGGTCAACGCGTACTGGCGCAACGGGCCGGTGATGAACAACGCGATCTCCGGCGTCGATATGGCGCTGTGGGATATCAAGGGCAAGCTGGCGAATATGCCGCTGTATGAGCTGTTCGGCGGCAAGTGTCGCGAGGCGGCGGCGGTCTACCGCCACGCCGACGGCGCTACGCCCGATGCGGTGGCCGAGAATGTGCTGGCCTTCAAGGAGCAGGGCTACCGCTATGTGCGCTGCCAAATGGGCGGCTACGGCGGGCGCGGGCACACGTTGCACAGGCCTGAGGGGGCGCTGCCGGGCGCTTACTACGACCCGGCGCAGTACGCGCGCAGCGTTCCGCCGATGCTCGAGCGCGTGCGCGAGGCGGTTGGCTTCGAGGTCGAGCTGCTGCACGATATCCACGAGCGCCTGCCGCCGCCGCTGGCGATATGGCTGGCCAAAGCGGTCGAGCCGTATCAACTGTTCTTCCTGGAGGACCCGCTGGCCCCCGAGCAGACCGACTGGTTCCGCAACCTGCGCGCGCAGTGCGCTACGCCGATCGCCATGGGCGAGCTGTTCGTCAACCAGCGCGAGTGGATCCCGCTGGTGGCCGAGGGCCTGATCGACTTCACGCGCGTGCATCTCAGCGCGCTCGGCGGGATCACACCGGCGCGCAAGATGGCCGCGTTCTGCGAGCTCTACAGCGTGCGGACGGCCTGGCACGGCCCCGGCGATGTCTCGCCCGTCGGCCATGCCGCCAATGTCCACTTAGATGTCGCTCTTCCAAACTTCGGCATCCAGGAGGCCTACTTCTTCCCGGATGTGCTGCGCGAGGTCTTCCCCGGCTGCCCGGAGTTTCGCGACGGCTACCTGTACCCGAACGATCGACCCGGTCTAGGGATCGACATCGACGAGGCGCTGGCGGCTAAATATCCCTGCGAGGATTTCCTCGACGAGTGGACCGTCGCGCGCTGGCCCGATGGCACGTCGGCGCGGCCATAGCGCCACTAGATCGAATCCTGCCGCTGGTTCGGCGGACGATGGACCGACGATAGACGATGGACGATAGCTCCATCGTCTATCGTCCATCGTCATAACAAGTGATCGATAGATGCTGCGTTCGTATCATGCCATCTGTTTTTCGTTTTTCGCTCGCAGAGCGAAAAAACGAAAAACCGGGTACCCTCTGGGTGAGAAGGAAAAGTGCCGCATGCCTCGTGAACGTATCGCTATTGTCGCCTGACCGGCAGCGTCGTCAGCACTCCGACAATAATGGCCGCTGCGACTACGTGCATCAGGGCGAGCGCGATGATCATCGCGGGCGGCGCGCCGGGGATGGTGAACGGGTTGATGAATGACAGCAGCAGCACGACAGCCGCGATAATGCGAAATAGCCGGACTGGGCGGCGCGTGAAGCGATTGAGCAGCGCCAGCAGCACGCCAGCCAGAATCGCCGGCACGAAGCTGTTCAGGATGACCAGCACAACGGTGATTGGCTGATTCATGCTCGGAACCAGCACAGTTTGCGGGATGGCACCCGCAGCGGACTCAATGACATAGATCACGGCGTTTACGCCTGCGGCCGCAAGACCGGCCAGCAAGCTGGCCCACCACAGGCGCCCAAGATCGATTCCCTCCGTCTGCGTAGTCGTCGAGTTGGCAGTCACCATTTCTGTTCCTCCTTTTTATTTGAGCACAACACAATCCATACGTAGATCGGGCGATTTGGGTCGCTTCATTAGTAGCCTATAATTTAGGTGCCTAAGTATATGTGCAAAAAAGGGGATTATGAGCAGGAGTCGTCGCCACCTCCCGCATTTGCAACTATTCGCTGCAGCCAGTCCTTCAATAGCGACGCCTCGGCCGGCGAGAACCCGGCCAGCAGTCGCGCATGGGCCCGCTCGATCGCCACGCAAATCTGATCGTTGAGCGAGCGCCCCGGCGATGTCAGGCACAATTGTTTCACGCGCGCGTCCTCGAGGCTGAGATGGCGCTCGACCAAGCCACGCCCAACCAGGCCATCCACGATGCCGGTGAGCGTTGGCGAAGTGATGCCCAACCGTTCCTGCAGCGAGCGCAGCTCAAGTCGATCGTGCTCCCACAACTGCCGTAGCACCTCGAACTGCGCTCCCGTCAGGCCATGAGCATGCAGCTCGTCATCGACGGCTTTGCGCATCGCCAGTGAAGCGCGCCTCAGCCAGAACATCGGGTTGTCACGATAATCGTCGTAAATCATTTAGGTGCCTATTGATTAGGTGCCGATATAATATAATGAGAGTTGGCATTTGTCAATGCCAAGATTAGACGATCAGTCTAGCGCAGCGTCGCCCATGCGGGAGAAACAGGTTTTCGCCGTCTCGTGCAGCTGCGACCTTTTATTTTATAGGACTTACGCGGTGGAGGGGTTTGGGGAGGCCGGGTGCCCTCTGGGCGTCTCCCCAAGAACTTCTTTTTTCTGGCTCACTACGGTGGCTCGGCCGCCGTAGTGAGCCAGAAAATAAGCTTCTTGGAGGGCTTGCAGCCCTCCAAACCTCCCTGCAAACGCCGACCGCGTAACTCCTGTTATTTTACAGGAGTTACGCGGTGACCCAGATGTGGTCGTTTGCAGTAGTTCTTTATCTTCCTTCAACCCCTAACCCGCCGAAGGCGCCCTAGCTGCGCTCGCCGCGCAAATCCAGCCAGGCGCACTCTTCCGGCGTCAGCCGCACCGTGCTGGCCTCCAGATTCGCGCGGAACTCCTCGCCGGTCGCGCAGCCCACCAACGGGAAGATATCCAGCGGCTGGCTCAGCACATACGCCGTGGCGATCTGCGGGATGGTCAGGCCCTTCTCGCGCCCAAGCTGCTCGGCGCGGTCCAGCCGCTCGAAGTTCGGCTCGACACAGTACGTCTCGACGCACAGCTTGTCCAGGTAGCTGTCGAAGCTGCCCAGGTTGTCGCGCCGGAAGCGGCCGGAGAAGAAGCCGCCGGCCAGGCTCGACCAGGGGAACAAGGGCATGTTGTTGGCGGCATACCAGGCGCGCTCGCTCTGGCCGGCGGGTCCGCTGATGCTGATGCAGCCTTCCCAGGGCGCCTTGACCTGCACGGCCAGGCTGAAGTTCGGGCTGCTGGCGACGAAGGGTGTCAGCCCGTGTTCGGCGGCGTAGGCGTTGGCCTCGGCCAGGCGCGCGGTGCTCCAGTTCGATCCGCCGAACGCGCCGATCTTGCCGGCCTTGTGGTGCTCGTTCAACACCTCAACGATCGGGCCGACCGGCACGCTCGGGTCGTCGCGGTGCAGCAGGTACAGGTCGATGAAATCGAAGCCGAAGCGCTCCAGCGACTCGTTGACGTCGCTGGTGATATCCTCGGGCGTGACGCGCTGGCGGCCGTCGTATGGATGCGCGCCCTTGCCGATGATCACCACCTGATCGCGCAGCCCGCGCTCGCGCACCCAGCGGCCGACGGTGCGCTCGCAATCGCCCGCGCCATAGCCATGCGCGGTGTCGAACGTCGTGCCGCCCAGCTCGAAAATCGCATCCAGCAGCGCGAAGCTGCGTTCGAGCTCCTTGGACGTCATCATTACCGTGCCTTGCACGAGCCGCGCGATCGGCTTTGCGACGCCTGGAATATGCCCGTACTCCATTGCCATATCATCCTCCATGTGTGTGCCATTTCCTTGCGTCAAGGATACCATAGGATGCCGGCGCGAGTGTAGGATTTGCGTGCCCGCGGCATGGATTCGGCACGCCTGTTTTCGAGTATGATAGTGGAGACTGGGGATTAGGGACTGGGGACCAGGAGTCCGCTACGTCCTAACACTACAACGAGACTTTACTTCCGAATGAGGGTTCGGGGCCTCTGGCCCCGAAAAACCCTATTCGGTGGGGGTGCGAGGGGCGGCAAAGCCGCCCCTCGCACCCCCACTAGAGGATGGAATCTCGAGGGCGAAGCCCTCCAGACCTCCCAACTCTCGTTGTACTACTAGTCTCCAATACCCAATACCCAATACCCAATACCCAATACCCAAAAAGGAGACAGCCATGGCGTTCTTCGATCTCTCGCTCGATCAGCTTCGCACCTACCTGCCGCCGCGCGACGAGCCGGCCGACTTCGACGCGTTCTGGCGGCAGACGCTGGCGGAGGTACGTCAGGCGCCGCTCGACCTACGCTTCGAACCGGTCGACTTTGGCCTGCGCACCATCAAGACCTTCGACGTCACCTTTGGCGGCTACGGCGGCCAGCCGATCAAAGGCTGGCTCCAGCTGCCGCGCCAGCGCTCCGGCCCGCTGCCCTGCGTGGTCGAGTACCTCGGCTACGGCGGCGGGCGCGGCTTCGCGACCGACTGGCTGCTGTGGGCCAGCGCCGGCTACGCGCACCTGGTGATGGACACGCGCGGGCAGGGCAGCTCCTGGAGCAAAGGCGACACGCCCGACCCCGAGGCCGATGGCACGAACCCGCATTTCCCCGGCTTCATGACGCGCGGTGTGCTGCGACGCGAGACGTATTACTATCGGCGCGTCTTCTCCGATGCCGTGCGCGCGGTCGAGGCGGCGCGCGCCCACCCGGCGGTGGATGCTGCCCAGATCGCCGTGACCGGCGGCAGCCAGGGCGGCGGGATCTCCCTGGCCGTCAGCGGGCTAGTGCCGGATATCCAGGTCGCTATGCCGGATGTGCCGTTCCTGTGCCACTATCGCCGCGCCACCGAGATCACCGATGCGCACCCCTATCAGGAGATCGCACGCTATTTGATGATTCACCGTGACAAAGAGGACGCCGTGTTCGGCACGCTGGCCTACTTCGACGGCCTCAACTTCGCCACGCGCGCCAGCGCCCAGGCGCTGTTCTCGACGGCGCTGATGGACGAGATCTGCCCGCCCTCGACTGTTTTCGCCGCCTACAATCATTACGCTGGCCCGAAGGATATTCGCGTGTGGCGCTACAATCACCACGAGGGCGGCGCGACGTTCCAGGTGCAGGAGAAGATTCGGTTCCTGCGGGGCATGTGGGGATAATTATTTCTCAAATACTGCCCCCAGCAGCTCCACCACCGCCTGCGCCGCCGCCAGCGCGGTGGTGCCGGCGGGGTCGAGCGGCGGGCTGACCTCGACCACGTCGATGCCGATGATCTGGCCATGCCGCGCGATCGCCCGCAGCAGCTCGCGCAGCTCGTCGTAGCGCAGCCCATCCAGCTCGGGCGCGCTGGCGCCTGGGGCGAGCGTGGGGTCGAGCACGTCGATATCCAGTGTCACATAGATCTGCTCCATCGCCGGCAGCGCG
>DATFXE010000668.1:0-8935 GCA_035258585.1 Roseiflexaceae bacterium
ATAGCGGACAAAAGCGAAAGCGCAAGCGGGCAGGATATTCATCGATTGTGGGTAGTTGCCGCATGAGGCTATTGTATCACTAGGGCGCGTGGTTGTTGTTTGACAAGCCACGCCCCCCGTGGTATCGTAAATTGCGCCATAAGTATATATCGCTAGGGGGGCCAGGTGAGCCTGGCTGAGAGCGCGGCCCAACCGATGCCGCTGACCCTTCGAACCTGACCTGGGTTATGCCAGCGTAGGGAAGCGCCAGCACGATACGATCGCTGACCAGCCCTAGGTCGGCGATCGTTTCTTTTGTCCGCGCGAATGCGATGAAAGGATCACCAAAATGCGAAGGCCATGGCTTGGAACACTTCTTCTGATTGCGCTGCTGGTGGCCTGCGGCGCTCAGCCAAGCGGCGGAGCGCCGACGAGCGCGCCCCAGCCCACAGCGGCTACAACCGCCGCCCCGGCGGCTGCAACCGCCGCGCCCGTGCAGCCGACTGGCGCGCCAGCCACGGCTGAGACGCCGGCGGCAGCGGCCACCGCACCGGCCGGCGGCGCGCGGCCCACCCTGACCTTGATGACCCACGATAGCTTCAACGTCAGCGAAGACGTGCTGAAGGAGTTCGAGCAGCAAAACAACGTAACCGTCCAGGTGCTCAAATCAGGCGACGCCGGTGCGGCGCTCAACAAGGCGATTCTGAGCAAGAGCAGCCCGCTGGCCGATGTCTTCTTCGGGGTGGACAATACGTTCCTGAGCCGCGCGCTCAAGGCCGGCATCTTCGACGCGTATGCTGCGCCGGCGCTGGCGAGCATCCCCGAGCGCTTCAGGCTCGACCCGGCCAATACGCTGCTGCCGATCGACTATGGCTATGTGAATATCAACTACGATAAGGAGTATCTGGCGAAGAACCAGCTGACTCAGCCGACCAAGCTGGAGGATCTGACCAAGCCGGAGTGGAAAGGCAAGCTGGTGGTCGAGAACCCGGCGACCTCGTCGCCCGGCCTGGCCTTTGTGCTGGCGACGATCGCCCAGTTCGGCACGAGCGGCAGCTACAGCTGGCTGGATTACTGGCGCGATCTGCGTAAGAACGACGTGCTGGTGAGCGACAGCTGGAATGACGCCTACTATACGCATTTCAGCGGATCGAGCGGCAAAGGCCCGCGCCCGCTGGTGGTCTCCTACGCCACCAGCCCGGCCGCCGAGCTGGTCTTCAGCGAGACCAATCCTAAGCCGACTGAGCCGCCGACTGGCAATCTGCTGGCCGGCAGCTTCCTGCAGGTGGAGTTCGCCGGCATTCTCAAAGGCACGAAGCAGCGCGACCTGGCCGAGAAGCTGATCGACTTTATGCTCAGCAAGCGCTTCCAGGAGGATGTGCCACTGCAAATGTTTGTCTACCCGGTGCTGCCCGACGCCGCTCTGCCGGATGTCTTCAAGCAGTTCGCGCAGGTGCCTGATCAGCCGCTTGGCCTGCCGCCCGAGCAGATAGATCAGAACCGCGAGCAGTGGATCGACGCATGGACGAAAGCAGTGCTGCGCTAAGTATTTGATCCAGGAGTCATCCCGAATTTAACATGGTGGCCGCGAGGGCGTAGGAATGCGCTGCGGCGTATTCCTACGCCCTCGCGGCCACAAAATACATTGGTGGTGCAGGGCGGCGACAGATGCGTACTTGTTGTACGGACCGCATTGCAATGCCAAAGAAACCGTTTGTAAAATTTGGGATGTCTCATGAAAGGAAGATAAAGTACCGCTGCTCCACTCACCACATCTGAGGCACCGCGTAAGTCGTGTAAATAAAGGTTGTGGGTGTTCGTTCGGCGCTGCGCAGCAGCGCCGAACGAACACCCACCGTTTTGAAAACACCCTTGCGTAATTGTGCTAAACTTGAGCTACGGAAAAGATCGTGCGCCTTGGTACGTATCTTGCACGCTGTAACAAAGTTTAGGGATTCGGAAAAATAAACTGTCCCAGGAGTGGGATGACGTGATTTCCGAGATCCCTTTCTGAGCATGACGTTCACAGCGAAAGAGGAGGTACGGGTATGATGGAACGTGAAGGCTACATGAAGTACCTGCCAGTGGCGTTTGCAGCCATCGTGCTGGGGGTCGCTGCCGGGCTGTTGCTGCGCCGGCCGCGCAAGCCGCGCAGCTTCCGCGAGGATCCGGTCGGAGCGCTGAAGGATCGCGGCGAGCTCGTCGCGAACAAGGCGCAGGAGGCCACCGAGGACGCACTGGCGCGGCTTCAGGAAACGGTCGAGGAGATTCGCGGCCGCCTGCCGGACCTCAACCGCAAGCAGCTCCAGAAGCGCCGCAAGGAGCTGAATCAGCGGCTGGCTCTGCTTGGCGATCAGGCCCAGGATCTGCTCAAAGAGCTGCGGGCCAATAGCACGCTGAGCCGCTAGGCCAAGAACCGAGAACCGAGAACCAAGAACCGAGGATTGCAGTTGGCGGTTCTCGGTTCTCGGTTCTACCGAGAAATGTTGTCGGTGGTTCTCGGTTCGCCCAGAGGGCACCCGGTTCTCAAATTGTCTGCCGCCACTCGCGCGGTTGCTCGAGCGAGCTGGCGACGATATGTACCCCCGACGCCACCAGCCCCAGCGTCCCAATCAGGCCGATCGCGCCGGCCCACGACTGTGCGCGCAGCAGCAGCGCGGTGTAGAGCGGTGCGCCAAGTAGCCCGTGGACCAGCAAGCACAGCGCCAGCGGAATCGGTAGGAGAATCGCCAGTAGGCTACTCAGCGAGTAGCGCCGTGTCAGCAGCAGCGCGGCCAGCCCGGCCAGCGACACCAGGCCGTTCATGATCCCGGCCAGCAGCGGTTGGGACACGCCGAGCGGCAGCGCGTCGCCGGTGTAGCGCCACCAGCCCTGGCGCAAACCGATATTCTCCACCAGCAGATGGTATAGCACGAACAAAATAAATGTCAGCAGGCTGGCCAGGTAGCCGGGAAACCACCAGCGGTGGCGGTACAGGTAGAAGATAAGCAGCGGCGCCAGCATCATCGCCCATGCCCCAAGAAAGACCGGGCGCGGCAGTGCATACGATTGGAGCCGCGCCAGCGCCTGAATGCTGCCCGACCCTATGCGATATAGGGTTGGGAAGCGCTCGTTATAGGAAAAGAGATACAGAGCCTGCCAGAGCGGTGAGAGCAGCACTGCTAGGTGCGCGCCCAGCAGTGCTACGAAGTAGTTCGGCGCGCGCTCGCGCCACCAGAGGTAAATTGCCAGCGCGTAGACAACAATGGTAGCGAAAATGACGCCAACTTCCATAGGTGGCCCTACTCCCACTCATATTCTTTCACCACGCCGTCGGCCAATGTGAACAGCTGCTCCGTCAGCCCATACTCGCGCTGGGCCGAGTCGGACTGGACTTGCGCCGCGACGCCGCGCAAGATCTCGGAGTTGGCATCGCTGAACGCGATCAGAAAGTCGCGATTCGGAATGCCGATCACCAGGTGCCCTGGCACCTCACGCGCCCAGGCGGCCAGCACATCCGCCAGCAGCAGCCTGGTTGCGTCGTAGCCGTCGCCGCTGTTGAAGATGAACAGTCGCTGTTCGCCCTCGCCCACAGTCGTGTACTTGACCTGCTCGTCGGTGCGGCGGCGCAGGTTCTCCAGCGCCTGTTCGTGGAGATCGTGCACGCTGATGTTCCACAGCTCCAGATGATCCTCGTTGATGTAGGCGAAGCTGCGCTCTTCGTCGATCACATAGGCGATCATCAGGTCGGCCAAGAACTCGCGATACGCCAGCATGGGCAGCCTGCGCTCGCGTACCTCGGCCAGCATCAGGATCGGCTTGAGGATCGGGTAGACCCGGCCAGACAGTTCGGCAAAATCGCTGCTGCTGCGATCGGGTTGGATGCCAAGCAGTGTCTGGGCGAATGTCTGCACTACCGCGTCGAGCTGGGCTGGGTCGCGCATGTAGGCGCTGTAGAAGTTGCCTAGATCGGCAACGACGTCGGCGCCATTGACACGCAGCCGCAGCTCCATGCCCTCGCGGTCGAGCAGCTCGACCCCATCGTAGAGCGTCAGCCGTTTCTCCATATAGCCGCCGAACTGCTCGGCCGTCATCGGTCCAGCCGCGCCGTTGCCGCTCGTATGGCCGTCGTTGCGGCCGTTGCCGTTGCTCATATTGGTTTCGCTTTCCGAAGTTGCTAGAGTATTCGTGAGTCCATCCGCTTCATTCTCGCTAATCTACACAAATATGTCAAAAACATTCGCGTTAGGACTAACGCAGTTGGCGTGTTAGCGGGGGTCACCCAGAGGGTACCCGGGCCGCTGGACCCTGTGAAGCTTCTTTTCCGCCCACCCGTGGCGGCTCTGCCGCCACGGGTGGAAAAAGAGTTCTTTGGAGGGCAAAGCCCTCCAAACCTCCCAACTGCGTAACTCCTACGCGTATAGGCTACAATTCAGGTTTATTTCATTCGTCATCGTTTCCCTCTCGCCGCCAGCCGAGGCCCAAAAATGACCCAGCGCCCCCGATGCTGAGAATCGAGCCGGCGCTGCCGATGCTCAAGATCGATCCAACACTGCCGATGCTCAGGATCGAGCCAGCGCTGCCAAAGCTGAGAATCGATCCAACGCTGCCAATGCTCAGGATCGAGGTGGCGCTCGCCAGACTAAAGACGCTCCAGATGCTGAAGAGGCTGCCAATGCTGCGCAAGCTCGCGCGACTACCGATTGTTCGCCTATCTGATCGCATATGCTCCTCTAGACCACTGTCGTGCTCTGCCAGGCCGCCTTCAGTTCGGCCACGTCCGCCCGCAGCGCCTCGTCCCCGGCCACGCCGGCGATGAGCAGCTCGTCGGCAGTAGTGACCTCGCCGATCCGTGCGTAGGGCAATCCAGCCAGCGCTGCCTCGAACGCTGGCGCGTTGGCTGGGCGGACCTCGACCAGGAAGCGCGAGGGGGACTCGGAGAACAGCAGTGTTGCGTCGTCCAGGTCCGATGCACGCGGCGCGGAGCGCAGATCCAGCCGCAGCCCCAGCGCCCCTGCGAAGGCCATCTCGGCCGCTGCCACCCCCAGCCCGCCCTCGCTCAGATCGTGGCAGGCGCGCACCAGGCCGGCCGCGATTGCAGTGTGCAGCGCGGCGAAGAGGCGTGGCGCCACCGCAAGATCCACCTTCGGAACAGACGAAGGACGATAGACGATAGACGATAGACGATGGCCTGACCTCGGCTCTCTATCGTCCGTCGTCTGTCGTCCATCGTCGTAGTGCGACCCGCCAAGCTCGTCCCGCGTCTCACCCACCAGGTAGACGTAGTTCCCCGGCTCCTTGAGGTCCATCGTGACGGCCCGCCGCACATCTGGCACCAGCGCGAGCGCAGTGATCAGCAGCGTCGGCGGAATGGGCGTGCGGGCGCCGCTGGCGTCGCGGTACTCGTTGTTCAGCGAATCCTTGCCGGAGATAAATGGCGTCCCAAACGCCACTGCCGCATCGTAGCAGCCAGCCGCCGCGCGAGTCAGCCCGGCCATGCGATCGGGTTGGCGCGGGTCGCCCCAGCAGAAATTGTCGAGGATCGCCGCCTGGCGCGGGTCGCCGCCGACAGCGACTACGTTGCGCAGCGCCTCGTCGACACACGCCAGCGCCATCCAGTACGGGTCGATCTGCCCGTAGCGCGGGTTGATACCACAGCCGAGCGCCAGCCCCAGCTCCGTGCTCCTGAGCGGCTGGAGCACCGCGGCGTCGCCGGGGCCATCGCAGTTCGCGCCAACCAGCGGCTTGACAACTGTCGCGCCGCGGACCTCGTGGTCGTAGGTGCGGATAATCGGGGCTTTGGAGGCGATGTTGGGGTGCGCCAGCAGCGCCTTGAGGCTAGAGACTAGAGGCTGGAGACTTGCTGAGGCATCCGCTGACGCGCTAGCCTCAAGCCTCAAGCCTCTAGCCTCAAGGTTCCAGATGGCGTCGAGGGTGCGCTGGGGCCGCCCGTCGTGCATAAACTCCATCGCCAGATCGACCACCCTGCGGCCGCCATGCGTCACTGTCAGGCGGCCATCGCCTGTGAACTGGCCGATCACGGTCGCCTCCACATCCTCGCTCGCGCAGAGCGCCAGGAGCGCATCGAGCCTGGCGGGAGGCACCGCGAGAACCATACGCTCCTGCGCCTCGGAAAGCCAGATCTCCCATGGCTGAAGCCCGGCGTATTTCAGCGGCACATCGTCCAGCGCCACCCGTGCGCCGGTCGTCTCGCCCATCTCGCCGACCGCCGAGGAGAGCCCGCCGGCGCCGCAGTCGGTGATCGCGCTGTAGAGGCCAGCGTCGCGCGCCTGGAGCAGCACGTCGAGCACCTTCTTTTCGGTGATCGGGTCGCCGATCTGCACCGCGCTGCCGACATCCTGTGCGGTCGTGTGGGTGAGCTCGGCCGAGGAGAAGGTCGCGCCGTGAATGCCATCGCGGCCGGTGCGCCCGCCCAGCACCACCACTGCGTCGCCGGGCTGCACACTGCGCGGGTGCTTGCCGCGCGGTGCGATGCCGACCGTGCCGCAGAACACCAACGGGTTGGCGGTGTAGCCGGGGTCGTAGAGCACGGCGCCGTTGACGGTCGGGATGCCGAGCTTGTTACCATAATCGCGCACACCAGCCACCACGCCGGCCGCCACATAGCGTGGGTGCAGGAGGGGCGCGGTGGCCGCGGGCGCGGCACCCGCGCGATCTTCCGGCAGGTCCAGCGGCCCGAAGCACAGCACGTCGGTGTTGGCGATCGGCAGCGCCGAGACGCCCAGCACGTCACGCACGACCCCGCCGACGCCGGTATTTGCCCCGCCGAATGGCTCCAGGGCCGAAGGGTGATTGTGCGTCTCGACCTTGATCGAAACCTCGTGCTGAGCGCCAAACGCGACGATGCCGGCGTTGTCGACGAAGGCGGAGAGGACGAAGGGCGAAGGACCAACGACCAAAGATCGTTTATGGCGAATTCTGTCGGTTGCCGCCATGAGAAATGTTTTGATAAGGCTGTCGATCTCGCAGTCCTGCTGTAGCATCTGGTAGGCCGTATAACATTCCGGCGCCACGACCAAACCTTTGTCCTTGGTGCTTGGTCCTTGGTCAGTACGGTAGCGCACCTTCGCCTTAAATGTCTTGTGCGAGCAATGTTCGCTCCAGGTTTGCGCCAGGGTCTCAAGCTCGCCGTCGGTCGGCTCACGCTCCTCCTGACGGAAGTAGCTCTGGATGGCGCGCATCTCGTCCAGGTCGAGCGAGAGGATGCCGGCCTGGCTGATCCGCAGCAGCTCGGCCTCGGTGGCTTCCAGCAGCGGCACGCTGGCGATCCGCGGCTCGATCTCGGCTGGCGGGCGCAGCAGTTCGGCGTAGAATGCCGTGCGATTCTGGATGCTTGCCACATCGTCCATGCGCGAGAGCAGCGCCGTCTGGATCAGAGGATTATAAAGCCCATCGATTGCAGCATCGAGTCGCTCTGCGCCGTTCAGCATGTAGCGCCGTAGGGTCTTGACCGCGCGCAGCCCGCCTATGCCCAGCCGCGCCGCGCCGATCTTGATGCTCTCGGCCTCGTTGTCGGTCACGCCCGGCTTGAAGGCCACGTCGACAAAGGACGAAAGACCAAAGACCAAGGACGAGGTTACATCCTCAGCCAGATTATCCAGGGCGCACCAAGATGCTTCCTGCACCACCTGGTCGTGCAGGAGCTCGTCGGTCAGGCGCTGGAGATCGTCGGGTGAAAGCTCGCCGTCGAGCACGTACAGATGCGCCGGTGCATTCGGGTCGCGCTTGGACCGGACGGTGATCAGATAGTGCGTCATAATCCTCAGTACAGGCCGCCAGTCGTCAGCTCTGGCCGCTTACGCGAGTTGTTCGGTTAAGGCGCCCCGATCGAAGTAGATCCGCTCGCCGGCAAACTTCTCGGCGGCCGGGTTCCAGGGGAAGTGGATGATCACCTGCAGCCGCACCGGCTTGCCGGCTGGCTGTATGCCGGCCCAAACACCACGGTGCGTGCCTGTCATCTCGGCGATCTCGATCACGCCCTGTGGCCCGATCACGATATCCGCGAGATCGAAATGCACATCGGGAAAAGCGCCAAGAAACGACAGATAGAAGTTCCGCGCCCCGTCGTGTCCCTCCCAGCGCTGGCCAGTCGGCACGATCTCGTAGACACAATCCTCGGCCAGCGTGTCGATCAACCCCTGGAGGTTGCGGGCATCCTCGGCCTTCGAGTGGTCGATCCACAGGCGGCGTACGTTCTGATACAGCTCGGGCGTGATCTCCCAGCCTAGCCGCTCGCGGATGGTAGTCGGAGGTGTCGATGTCATGGCGTCCCTGAGACTTAATTCGCCTCACAGCCAAAGAATCACTCGATCGTAATCGCCTGTCCGTTCGTGCTGGCGCCCTGCGGCCCTGCTAGCCGTAGTGCCACGGCCGCGACCTCTTCCGGCTCAATCATACGGCGCTGCCCCGCGACCGCCAGCATGCTTGATCGGGCGGCGTCCTGCGATCGGCCGGTCTTCGCCATAATACTCGCGACGGCGTTCTGGGCCATATCGGTCTCAACAAAGCCGGGGCAGATCGCGTTGGCGGTGATACCATAGCGCGCCAGTTCCAACGCCAGGGAGCGCGTCAGGCCGAGCAGGGCGTGCTTGGATGCGCTATAGGCCGAGGAGTAAGCGAGACCACTCAAAGCCGCGTACGAGGCGATATTGATGATCCGGCCGGCGCCGCGCTCGATCATATCGGGTACGGCGGCGCGGCAGCAAAAGAACGGGCCGCTCGTGTTCACACGCATGATCCGCTCCCAGGTGGCGTCGTCGGTTTCAGCGAACTTGACGCTGGCGGTGATGCCGGCATTGTTGACCAGAATATCGATCGGACCGAGCGCCGCGCGCGCCTGCGCGAACACCGCGGCCACCGCACCGGAATCGGCCACATCGCATGTGAGCGCCAGAGCCGATCCGCCGCTGGCCGCGATCTCGTCCCGCACCGCCTCCAGCCTAGCCATATGGCGAGA
>DATFXE010000669.1:0-6826 GCA_035258585.1 Roseiflexaceae bacterium
TCGCGTGGGCCACAATCGGCTGCGCGGGTGGCTCGAACATGGGGGACGATCCGAGGAGTGCTCCACAGGAGACCGAGCAGATGTGCGTGCTCGGCGCGCCGCGCTTTGCCAGCCCGGTGGAGACGATCATTGGCTGCGGCCCGCCCGTGCGCGCCGGTGACCGGGTCTATCAGCTCGACTCGACCCTGGGCTTTGTTGGGCTGAGCGGCCGGACGACCGGCCCGCACCTGCACCTTGGGATGCAGGTCAAAAGCTACGACGGCAGCTGGCCATTTGTCGATATCTGCACGCCGGAGTGGCTGCAGGGGCGCGCGCCGCCGGCTGACGCCAACTGCTTTACCGAAATGGCTGACCCGCTGGCGTTTCTCCCGCGGGCGCCGGGCAATGCCGGACTGCCCGGCGGCGATGCGCCTGCTGTGAAATCGCAGGTGAATCAAAGCCGTGGAAGCACGCCCACGCCGATTATTCCCGAGGGCGCGCCGTATCAGCTGCCCCCACCGGGCTATCCAAACGCGCTCGTGTTCACGCCCATTCCGAACGCCACGCCCTCTGGCCAGTACTGGTCGCCATACGCCGACGGCGGGCAGTATGGCGGTGGAAGTGTCGGGGCGTGGTTCTGCTCGATCTGGGGCGGCTGGTCCTGGTGTTCATAGGCCATCACTCGTGTGGCCAAATCGTTTTCTCAACCATTCAACGCAAGAGGAGATCAACATGTTCCAACATCTCTGCAATCTCGCACTTACGCATGCCGGCGATCTGACGCTTGCAGTCCTGGCCTCTCCGCCGCCGCTAGACCCAACCAACCTGCTGACTGACATCTTCAAGTGGCTGGTCAAGATATTGGCGGCAGTCGGCATGATCTACTTCGTGATCGACCTGTTCAAGCACGTCGCCACATCGCCACGCGACCTTGGCGCGGCGGGCAAGGATGCGCTGATCATGGTCGTGCTGCTCGCGGTCGCCGCCAAGGCCGATGTGCTGGTCGCCTGGGCACAGACCGCACTCTAGGGAGCAGGAGAACACAGCATGCTGAGCGCGCCCGTTCCACGGAACTTGCGCGTGCGCTCGTCCATCCAGGTTGCGAGCACGCGCATCCCAGCACGCGCCTTCCTGATCGCCGCGGGGCTGATCTTCGTCGGTGGCCTGATGGTCGTCGCCGGAGCCGATATCCTGAAGACGGTCAAGCTGACTGGTGCCATGATTGTCATTGGGCTGGCTGTTTTTGAGCTGCGCTGCTGGGGCCGCTCGACACCCGAGGTGACACGTCTTCTGCTTCGCCATGTGCGGCGCCGCCATCGCTTGCGGCTCGAACCACGAAGCATCACGCTGCCACCCGAGACGAGCCCTGCACCCCAGCTGCGCCGGCCGCGCTGGCAGACCGAGGAGTGAAGGGCGAGGAAGGAGGATTGAGGGCTGAGTGATAAAATCTCTGTCTCCAATCCCAGATTATGGCTGTTATGAGGCGTCTATGAGTAATGATCTTCGAGCAGTATTTCCTTTTCAAGTCGTGCGCGGGGCGCTGCTGCGACCCGACGGTGTTGCGGTGGGGCTGGTGAGCGGCGGCGCCCCGGCCTGGGATCTCCTATCGCGCACCGCCCGCGCCCAGACGGGCAGCGAGTATCACCGGCTGCTACTGTCGCTCGACGCGCCGATCGATCTCTATATTGTCGACCAGCCACCTGACCTAGCTGGCGAGATTGCCACGCTGTTGAGCCGACAAGATCGCGCGGATACGCCAGTGCTCACAGCGGTACGCAGCGCGATCGCCGACTATCTCACCGAGCTTGCGGCGCAGAGCGGCAGCCGCGCCAAACAGGTGATCTGGGCCGTGACGGCAAGTGGCGGCATGGGGACGCGCGGGGCGAGCAGCTTGGATATCGCAAGCCTGATCGGCCACCGTGCCGGAGCACGTGTGGAAGGTGGCATTGGGTCAGCTGGCTCAGCACTCTCCCAAGCAGTTGAGCGGGCGCGGCGTCTGGCCGATGCACTGAGCCAGCTCGGTGGCACGAGTGCGCCTCGGCTGATGGAGCCCGAGGAGATTGCCCGCCTGCTCTACAATCTCGCCGACCCGGTGCGCGCCCAGCGCTACCCCTTGGCAGGAACGCTGCTTGATCGCGTACGGCGCGTTGTGATGCCAATCCGCTGAAAACCGTAAGGACACACGATGGCTCTACGAGATGCTCTTCAGAAACCGATCATTGAACAGCGCACCATCGGCACCCCACGAGCGGCTGGTACCCGTGTTCAGCTGGGTGCGACGACACTGGTGAATCTGCTCGCTCCCGACGGCGTCGATCGCCATTCACACCACATGATCCAGGTTGGCGACAGCTATCTGACGACATTGGAGCTGCGCGGCTTTCCGCCCGTGCTGCCGCTGGCCTGGCTCAGCGATCCGAGTCTCGGGCTTGACGCGCCTGGCGTCACCGTTCACCAGCGCATTGTCCCTGTTCCTGACGCGCTAGCGCGGCGCGTGCTCGCCAGGAGCGAGGATGCCGCACTCGGGACGCTGGCAGGTGATCTACATGCCGGCACGAACATGGATGTCGATGCCCAGCAGGGCATGGAGGCGGCGGCCGCGCTCAGGCGCGACCTGGCGGCGGGCGCGGATCGGCTGTTCCAGTATGCTGTGACGATCACGATCGCAGCACCCGACCGCACCGAGCTGGCCGTGCGCGTCGACGCGGTGCGCCTGGCGGCTGCGCAGCAGGGCATCGTGCTCGGTGTGGCACAGTTTCAGCAATGGGAAGGCTATACGCAGTCGTTGCCGCTCGGCCGTACAGAACCAGGACTGCTGCACGACACCAGCGGGCAGGCAGTCGCCATGGGCATGCCGACCGCCGCAGCGGGCCTGACACGGCGAAGCGGCGGGCTGCCGATCGTATGGGGGGAAGAACCGCGGACAGGCGCGCCGATTATCTGGGATCGCTGGACTGCGACCAACCCGCACGCTCTCATTATCGCCGAGTCCGGCAGTGGCAAGACCTACGCGATGAGCGGGCTGCTGGCGCAGGAGCTCGCACTGGGGGAAGACGCGCTGCTTATTCTCGACCCAAAGTTCCAGGAGTATCGTCAGCTGGTGAGTGCGCTCGGCGGCGCCTATATCTCACTCTCTGGCAAGAGCGGCTACCATATCAACCCGCTGGAGCTGCCCAGGCTTACACCTGAGCGCGCCCAAGCAGTTGCAACGCTCGAAGAAGATCTGCTCGGGCAGCGGATCGGCGTAGTGAAGGCCCTGATCGTCCGTGAGCTGAAGGCCATGGGTACACCTGTCGACGCGGTTGGCATGGCGGAGATCGAGGCC
This sequence comes from Roseiflexaceae bacterium, assembly GCA_035258585.1. GTDB lineage: Bacteria > Chloroflexota > Chloroflexia > Chloroflexales > Roseiflexaceae > DATFXE01. The sequence continues at coordinate 3,305 of DATFXE010000669.1, forward strand.
GCGATCGCTGCAGCCTATGACGCGTATGGCATCACCAGCGACCCGCACACCTTCAGCGGCGCGATGCCGACCTTCTCCGATGTGCAAGAGCATCTTGATGGAGTCGACGCGAAACTGGCACGTGCGCTGACGTTGTTCACGCGTGGCACCGTCGGTGACCTGTTCAACCATCCGTCGAATATCCCAACCGATAATCCGCTGCTTACACTCGACCTCTCGGCGCTGCTCCGCTCCAATGATGAGGTACTGGAACGCGTGATACCAGTGATAGTGATGGACTTCTTTGTGAGTGTGGCGATCAACCGTCCGACCGGGCGGCGTGCGCACCTCGTGCTCGACGAGGCGCACTCGCTGCTCCATTCCGAGGCGGGCGCACGGACGATGCAGACGATCTTCCGGATTGGGCGCTCGCTGCAGTTCAAGGCCACGGTGATCACCCAGAGCCTAGAGGACCTCGATGGCAGCGAGCAGACCCGCGTGCTCCTGGAGAACGCCAGAACCAAGCTCATCCTTGGACTAAACCGCGACTCAGACGCCGTCGCCCGCGCTGCTGCCATTCTCGGACTGAACGAGCAAGAAGCAGCCTATCTCGCCAGCTGCCGGATGGTTAAGGGTGTCGGCTCAACCGCGTTGCTGCTGGCCGATGGCGAGCGTACGCCGCTGATGATACCGATGTGGCCGGACTCGATGCATCAGATCATAACCGGGCGGTCGCGCGTTGATGAGATGCACCGTTGAGTATTGTTAGCAGCTTGGTTCTATACCCATCGTTAGGACAATGCGGCCATCGCCTGCGCGGCCTTCTGGCTTATTGGCGCCAGATTGTGTTGCGCAGACAGCGACGGCTGATGCACAATCAGGGGAAGCGGATCGACGCTCGTCCTCTTCGCTCAAATGGCGTATACTGGCCATATGAAAACCTGCAATCCAAAGTATGTCGAGCAGATTCCGAACCTGGTCTGGCGCGCCAGTGGTGCGCGGCCGGTGCGCCTCGTCCCGATCCCAACCGTCCCGGATACGATCGTCTATGAAGCAAAGCTGCCAGCCGGAGTGGTGATCTTCAAGGCCATCGACCCGGATGGCCGCGACCCGGATGGGATTGGGCTGGAGGCGTGGATGTGCGAGTAGGTGCGCGCCCTTGGTGTGCCAGCGCCACAGATTCTGACGGTTGATACCAGCCATAGTCTCCTGCCTACATCGTACTTCGTGATGGAAAAGGCGCGCGGCCAACCACTAAACTCCCTGCCAGCCGCGCAGCAGCCCGCATTGCTGCGTCGGATTGGCGCGTATCTACGGCGGATCCACAGCATGCACATCGAGCAGTTCGGGTGGCTTGACGAGCAGCACTATCGCCAGTATCACGTCGTGCAAGGCAGTCATACGACCTGGCCCGCGGCGATCTTGAAGCATATTCCCGCGAGCCTGGCCTATTTGGAAGCAACCAACGCGCTAGAGCCGTCGGCCATGCGCGCGATTGAGCGCATGCTGGAATTGGCCGCGCCCATGCTTGAACTCGTCACCAACGCTCGGTTGCTGCATGGGGATCTGGGCGGCCTGCACGTGTGGGTCGATCCGAAGCAGGGATCGGTCACCAGCTTTGTGGATTTTGGAGAGCGTGGTGCCGGCGATCCGATTTGGGACATCATGCGATTCGAGTGGGAAGGCGTGCGCTCGCTGATCGAAGGGTATGAGCTCGACGCATCCGAGCAGGCGCGCTTCTGGCCAACCTTCCATCTATATGCCGTGCTCCAGGCCATACCCTGGGCGCGGAAATGGCACGCGCGTGGCGGTGTCCACACGGTGGAGTGGTTGAAAACGACCATCCGCGAGGCGACATCAATATTGGGCCTCTAGTAGGGAGCCACTCCATGGATGCCTATCGCGGCGCCGAAGGCACACGGCCGTACGCCGGCGCCGGCTGGTACTATGCGGAGTATCGCCAGCGCGTCAGCACGGAATTCATGACGCTGCTCGCTGCCCGCCTCGGCTGGACACGCGCCGAGCGGGTGCTCGATCTCGGCGCCGGGCCAGGCCAGCTTGCACTGCTGGCAGCGCCGCTGCTGGCCGATGTCGTGGCCATCGAGCCGGAGCCCGACATGCTGGCGGAGGCCCAGCGGCGAGCCCGCGCGCTGGGGGCAAACAACGTTACGTTCATCGCCGCGAACTCAGATGATCTCGGGACGCTGCATGCGTCTCTGGGCCGCTTCCGCACGGCGCTGATGGGACAATCGTTTCACTGGATGCTCGAAAAGGATCGCGTGCTGCGCGACCTGAGCGCGATGATTGACGAGCAGGGCGGGTCGGTCGCGTTTGTCTCGCCGCGCAGGGTGTCGGCCCCAGCTTCCCTCGAGGCTGCCGAGCACACCGTCCACGCGATCCTCGAACGCTACCTGGCAGATGTTCCGCCAGGCCCACACCCCAATGCGCGCCACGATCCGTTCGAGGCGATCCTGGAGCGGTCGGCATTCGCACGCGTCGAGCGGATCGAGCGGGTGTACCTGGCGCCGCTGCGCCCGACGCTCGAAGCGCTGGTCGGGTCGGAATACACGATCTCGCATGTACTGACGCGGCTGGGAGGGCGGCGTGAAGCGTTCGAGCGCGAGGTTCTCGCCGCGCTGGGCGGCCTGGATGCGATCGGCGAGATCTGGCTCACACTGCGCGACGAGGCGTTGATCGGGCTGCGCTGACACATGCACGTGCAGATTGCAGACACACGTTCTGGTGCTGCCCGCCGCCACAACCATATGTTCGACAGCAGAATCGCGCTATGAACCACAGTCCGCACATCAGCAAAACCATAGACCTGGAGAACGACGTGCTCCAGATCGAATTCAGCGTCGAAGTCGCCGGCGAAGCCGTTCCGTGTGTGATCTGGAAACCCAGCGCATCTATCGAATCTCGGACGTTGATTGCACTGGGACATGGCGGGTCGCAACATAAGCAGACGCACACTATTCGAGACCGAGCGATCCGTTACGCAACCAGTTTCGGCTGGACAAGCCTTGCCATTGATGCCCCCAAGCACGGCGACCGGATCACACGCGAGCGGCTGAAGCAGAACGCCTGAATACGGAACGTCGGCTACGAGGTGATGTGAACGCGCCATCGTTAAGCGCTGGGGAAAAGATCGCGTTTCTGGACACACTGGCGGCCCAAGCAGTGCCCGAGTGGCGAGCTGCTCTTGAGACGACACTTGCGTGGTTTGCGCCAGCCGTTGATTCGATCGGGTATTGGGGTGTTTCGCAAGGTACGTGGATTGGTGTGCCGCTGCTGGCCGAGGAGAAACGCTTCAAATGTGCGGTGCTTGGCCTCGCGCACTTGCATCCAGATCATGATGCATTTCGGCGCGCTGCTCAGCAAATTACAGTACCAGTGCGCTTCGCCTTTCAATGGGACGACCCGATTCGTAGCCGGGACTATGGCATCGCGCTGTTCAATGCGTTTGGCAGTTCCGACAAGTCGATGCATATCAACCCGGGCGGCCACAGAGACATCCCAGCGACCGAAGTTGAATCGTGGGAT
>DATFXE010000670.1:0-3813 GCA_035258585.1 Roseiflexaceae bacterium
TCTTTCGCACCCGCCACAGTGCCTGGTCGCGGTCGAGCCGCGCCAGCCGCACCCGCTCACAGCCGGCAGCGCCGCCTTCGCGCTGATCGACGAGCATTATGTCATGGCGCTTGACGACGCGCAGGCCGACGTGTTCCTGACGACCAGATCGGAACATGGCGCGCAGCCCGCCGGATGGACACGCCAGGAGCTGGCCGGCCGTGTCTGCGTGCTGTCGCCTGGGCACAACCTCGACGTCTGGCTGCATCCCAGCTACCAGGCGCTGATCGGCAATGCGCTGCGCTGGTGTAGCAATACAGCAGTTCCCTCGCGTAAGTCGTGATCGATTCGATCAGTTTGGAAAGAGGTATCCAATGAAGTACAAACCACTCGGCAAGACCGGCGTCAAAGTCTCGACGCTGTGTTTCGGCACCATGTCGTTTGGCGGCGACGCCGACGAGCCAACCTCGGCCGTGCTGTTCAATCGCTGCCGTGAAGCCGGCATCAATTTCTTCGACTGCGCGAACGGCTACGCCGCTGGCCTATCCGAGCAGATCCTCGGGCGATTGATCGCGCCCTGCCGCGACGAGCTGGTGATCACCAGCAAGGTCTACTTCCCGACCGGGCCGGATATCAACGCCCGCGGTGCCTCGCGGCGGCATATACGCGCTGCGGTGGAGGCCAGCCTGAAGCGCCTCAACACCGACTACCTCGATGTCTACTTCATCCATCACTTCGATGACGACACGCCGATCGAGGAGACGCTGCGAGCGTTGGACGACCTGGTGCGGGACGGCAAGATCCTCTACCCTGCCGCCAGCAACTTCGCCGCCTGGCAAGTCGCCAAGGCGCTGGGGATCTCGGCCAGGCAGGGCTGGGCGCGCTTTGAGTGCATTCAGCCGATGTACAACCTGACCAAGCGCCAGGCCGAAGTCGAGCTGCTGCCGATGGCCGAGTCTGAGCAGCTGGGCGTGATCAGTTACAGCCCGCTGGGCGGCGGGCTGCTGAGCGGCAAATATGGTGCTACACGCCGGCCAGAATCGGGCCGGCTGCTCGAAAACCAAATGTACCAGACCCGCTATAGCGATGCGCTGTACTACGACATCGCCGAGCGTTTCACGAGCTTCGCGCGCGAGCGCGGGATGCACCCGGCCAGCCTGGCGGTGGCTTGGGTCGCCAGCCACCCGGCTGTGACGGCGCCGATCATCGGGGCGCGCAACCTGGAGCAGCTGGAAGACTCGCTCAGGTCAGTCGAGATCGCGATGACGCCCGAGCTGCGCGCCGAGATCTCGGCACTCTCGCCCGAGCCGCCACCGGCCACCGATCGCAACGACGAGCGCGTATAGGGGTACTTTATCTTCTTTATTGTTTTTGTTAGTACTACAACGAGAGTTGGGAGGTCTGGAGGGCGAAGCCCTCCAGATTCCATCCTCGGTGGGGGTGCGAGAGGCGGCAAAGCCGCCCCTCGCACCCCCACCGAATAGGGTTTTTCGGGGGCCAGAGGCCCCCGAACCCCCATTCGGAAGTAAAGTCTCGTTGTAGTGTTAGGACTTACGCAGTTGGCGTTTTAGCGGGGGTCACCCAGAGGGTAGATGGGGCCGCTGGCCCCCGAGAACCTTCTTTTCGGCCCACCCGTGGCGACTTTGCCGCCACGGGTGGGCCGAAAAAGGAGTTCTTTGCGGGCAAAGCCCTCCAAACCTGCCAACTGCGTAATTCCTATTTGTTTTTCGCTCGGGGAGGGAAAAACGAAAACAGATAAAATGGGAGCTACGCTATTTGAGACGTATTGGCTCCAGGCCACATCGCCTCGGGCACCGGCGTGAAGATATACCCGCCCTCGAACGTGCCGAAGCAGCGGCAGCGCGCCGCGCCCCAGCGGAAGGCATACAGCGCGATATAGGCGCACATCAGCGCGTCGACCTGATCCTCGTAATCTTTCAGCCGGCGCCCGCGCAGTGCGGCGACATCCCGCGCCGTGAGCGCGACCTGCCCGCGCAGCCGCGGGTCGGCCTGCGCCAGCGCGTCGAGATAGCCCTGGTAGCGCCGCCACTCGGCCAGCTGCCGCTCGGCGCTGCGCCCGGCCCTGGCCTTATACTTGAGCGTGCGATCGAGCCCAAACAGCGCGACCATAGCCGGGTGTGGGAAGACCTCGATCACCTGGCGCACCGGCGCGCCGGCCAGCACCTCGGGCGCGTGTGCGAACCTACGCTCCGCCAGCGCCGCCACCAGCGCCTCGCCACGCACCACCCCACCGAAGGCCAGCCGCCGCCGATTGGCCGGGTGCGCGCCCGCCTGGTAGCGCGCGAAGGCCCGCCCGATCTCGGTCTCGCCCGGCCGGCGCCCGTCCTCGTTGGGCACCCACAAAGGCGCATCCACCGCGACGATCGCCGGCCGGTCACCGGCGTGAGACACGATATAGTCGACGATCGATCGGTCGTCGGCGAGCAGGCCGTAGTTGATCAGCTCGGCCCCGCTCGCGTCGCCGCGCAGCACCGCCGCGCCGCTCAGGTTGCGCGGCGACCAGGCCAGGTCGATACCAATAAAGCTGATAGTGTTTACAGACACGGCGCATGCTCCGCTTAAGATCCAGGACTTACGCGGTGGAGGGGTTTCATGAGTCATCCCGAATTTTACAATGGGATCTTTTGGCATTGTGATGCAGCAGGTCTCATATCGTTGCGGACGCAGTTTTCCAATCTGCTGCTCGCAGGTGGTCGCTAAAGGCCGCTGCACGGCCTTTAGCGACCACCTCCGAGCACTTTATTTTGTGGCTGCGAGGGCGTGGGAATGCGCTGCGGCGCATTCCCACGCCCTCGCAGCCACCGTGTTAAATACGGGATGACTCATGGATCTTCTTTTTTCTGGCTCACTACGGCGACACCCGGAGGGTACCCGGCCGCCGTAGTGAGCCAGAAAAAAGATTCTTGGAGGGCTTGCAGCCCTCCAAACCTCACTGGCAGCGGCGGTGGGCGAGATGGCCGCAAGCTGCCGGCAATAGAAGATCGATAGTGCGTAGTTCGTATCAGCAGCCTACGCACTATGCACTACTCAAACTTACGCCCACGCCCCGGTCTTCGCGCTGCGCACCAAGGCCTCGATCACCTCCATGTTAGCCACCGCATCCTCGATCGGCGTGGGCACCGGCGTGTCGTCGAGGATGGCGCGCGCGAACAGGTCGCCCTGGATGGTGTACTGGTCGCAGATCTCGAAGACTATCTCCTCGATGCCACTGGCGCGCTGATGCCACATGCGGCACGGCCTGTCGGGCGGGGCGTTGAAAGGAATCTCGATCTCGATCCGGCCCGCGTCGCCGAAGATATTGACGCGTTGGTACGGGGCCAGCTGGGTCGAGCAGGTGAAAGTCGACGTGCCGCGCCCGAAATCGATCATGCCCGAAGCCAGCCGATCTGTCTTGAGCTGTGGGTCGTACTCGACGATGCCGCAGACGCGCTGTGGCTCGGCGCCGAAGATAAAGCGCGACAGCGAGATATTGTAGCAGCCGATGTCCATCAGGCCGCCGCCGCCGATGTCGGCCTGGTTGCGAATGTTGGCCGGGTCGTCGTTATAGTATGAGAAGAACGACTGGATCGTGCGCAGCGCGCCGATGCCGCCTTCATTCACAATCTGGTGCGCGCGTCGCCACTGCGGGTGGTGGCGGTACATGAACGCCTCCATCACCTTCAGCTCGGGGCGCGCTCGCGAGGCCGCGACGAGCTCGCGGGCCTCGGCGGCGCTGAGAGCGATCGGCTTCTCGCACAGCACATGCTTGCCGGCCTCGATCGCCTTGATCGACCAGGGCACGTGCAGGTGATTGGGCAGCGGGTTGTAGATAGC
>DATFXE010000671.1:0-4639 GCA_035258585.1 Roseiflexaceae bacterium
CGGCGGCGAGTGCGTCGGATTGGAGCACCGGGTCGGGGGTCGGTGCGATCCCCGCCAGCGACACCCAGCCAACGCCATCGGCGAACGCCTCGCGTAGCGCCCAGGCGGCCGCCAGTGCCAGACGGGTCTTGCCGGCGCCGCCCACACCCACCAGCGTGATCAGCCGGGTAGCGGCGTCCCGCAGCAGCCCGCTGATCTGCGCTAGCTCGCTCTCACGCCCGACCAGCGGGGTCAGGGGGGATGGGAGCGCCTGGTGCAGCAGCGCGACCTGCGGGCGCGCCGGCTCGGCGACCTCCCCGGTGCGGATGGCGGCCGCGAGCGCGGCGGTCTCGTCGTCTGGCGCGATGCCCAGATCATCGTTCAGAACCTGCGCGCAGCGCCCATAGACCGCCAGGGCGGCGGCGCGATCCCCGCCGCCCACCAGCGCGCGCATGAGCTGGCGGTAGGCGTCTTCGCGCCAGCGCTCCAGCTCGATCTGCCGCTGGGCCGCCACCGTGGCATCCCCCCAGCGCTGCGCGGCGAGATGCTGCTCGGCCAGGGCGTGGAGCGCTGCCAGCACCTGCTGATGAAGCTTTTCGCGCTTGAGCAGCAGCCATTCTTCGAAGGGCTGGGCCAGGAACAGGCCCTGCAGCAGCTCGCCGCGGTAGAGTGTTGTCGCCTCGCTCAAGCGCTCCGTGCAGACCACACACCCGGCTAGGTCGGAGTGGGCGTGGGCGGCGCAGGCGGCCAGCAGTTCCTCGAAACCTATCACGTCGATCGTGGCGGCCGCGCGTTTGAACTCAAGGGTATGCGGCGTGATCTCCAGGCAGGCCTGGGCGTCGGGCACCTCAGGCAGCGCCTTGCGCACGCGCGAAAGCACCTGGCGTAGGTTGGCGTAGGCGGCGGCTTGTGGCATGTCCGGCCAGAGCAGCGCCGCCAGCTGCTCACGCTGGTGCGGCCGATCGGGGTCCAGCGCCAGATAGGCCAGCACCCCGCGCGCCGCACTAGCGGCGAAGGTGATCGGCTGGCCATCCCAGGTGGCCTGAAACTGGCCAAAGAGGTGCAACCCGAGCCGCATATGCACTCCGCGAAACAACCACTCCTGGACGGCGGCCATCCAGGTGGCCTGGCACGATGAGACGATCCGCCGACACCGCGTTATGTCCTCTCTAACTGAAACTGATACAGGAATATGGAAAGTATACCGCCGGTCACACCGTTTGTCACGCCTGATTCACGCCTGATTCACGCTCGAGTCACGCTCGAGTCACGCTCGAGTCACGCGCGCCGGCTACACTCGCCCTAGCCAATTGGTGAGAGCCTGAGTGAACGAGCGGCACATAGATTATATGGACACCAGCCACCCCGAGTACCAATCCTATCTCCTGCGCCTGTGGCGCGAGAGCGCGCGCGGAGGGTGGCGCGCCTCGTTGCAGAGCACGGCGACGGAGCAGGTCGTCCACTTCGCCGACGTCGCCGCGCTGATCGCCTTCCTGGTCGCGCAGACGGGCGAGCCGCCCGTCGAGCCACCACCTGATCAGCCCATGCCCGCGGAATGATCATCGCCGATCACACATCCTCTCTGCCTGGAAGAGTTCGCTTTTTTGAAAACAGCTGTGGAGGAGGCCCGCTTGTATAGCCTGACACAGTACCCGCATGTCCAGCAAGTGACCGCGAACGTGCGCCACGCCGACACGGATGCATCCCGTCTCTTTCACGAAGCCCTGCGCGATCCCTCGAATCTTGAGATGGACTGGCTCTGGCTCGCCACGCAGGTCACGCGCGAGAGCGAGCAATCCTATTGTCTTAGGCAGGCTCTGCGCATCAATCCACACAGTGAGCCGGCGCAGCACGGGCTGGCACAACTTCAGCGCCAGCCAGGCAATCCTATCGATTTCCAGGCCTGGGCGCACCGCGTATTTTGGGGCCGCTGAGCGCGGGCCGTTCGTTCGGCATCCCACGGCATAGCGGGCTCTGCTGACACAACGCTGGCAAAGCAATTCAGAATCAGGAGGTTCAAGATGTATTGGTCGTCGCATCGTCGATTTCTGCCGCTTGTCCTGGCGATCGTGGCCGGCGTGCTGGTCATTGGCGTCGCCATCCAGCCGCGTGTCGCCAGCGCTGTGCAGCCCGACCCGGTGAGCGCCGCCTGGGCGCGCGCCCGCGATGCCGGCTCGTATCATTTCGACAGCAATGTCACCCAGGTGACGATCCCCAGCCCGAAGGTTGGCAACGTCGGGCGCAGCAGCCGCACCGCCCAGTTGCACCTGGAGGGGCAGACGGACCTGCGCACGAATACGATGGAGATGCGCCTGTGGTCCGACGGCGGCAGCGTGCTGCTCGACCAGAGCGGGGCGGCGGTCAAAGTCGAGCAGGGCAAGACCTATGTGCGCCACGGCGCGGGCGATTGGCAAGAAACAGATGGCCTGGCCGACGGCATCGCCCCGCAGGGCGATTTCATGGCCTACCTGAGCGCCGTGCGCGGCGTTCAGGCGCATGCGCCGGAGACGCACGCCGGTATCGTCGTGACCCGCTACAGCTTTACGGTCGACGGCCCGGCCTTCGCGGCATTTGTGCGCGACCAGATCGAGCAGGCCACGCGCGCCAAGGGGGCGCTGCCGCCAGATTCTAACCTCACCGTGTCGCAGTATTATCGCGACATGACCGGGGACGGCGAGCTGTGGGTTGCCGAAAATGGCCTGCCAGTACGCCAGATCTTGAACCTCACGTTCCCCGAACAGCACGACGAGTCGCTTAACGCGCAGATCACGGTGGACTTCTCGCAGTTCGGCGCAGCGCCGGCGGCCACCGCGGCCGAGAGCTTTCTGGATGTACTGGGCGCCAAGTTGCCTGACCTACGAGATCTGTTGCTGCTGGCGATGACTCTGTGGTTGGTTGCGATCATGCTGCGCTTTCGTCGCTCGCGCCGACTACAAAAAGCGCTGGCGGCATTCCTGATCACGAGCCTGATCCTCGGCCCACTGCTCCAGAGCCTGAAGATCAGATCTGTCTTGGACGCCCAAACCGCCGAGGCCGCCGCGCAAGACCAGCAGCGCCAGGAAAGCGCCATGCAGCGCTCGCTACTCTCGCAGGGCGATAAGCCGGCGTTCAACCCGCATGCCAACCCGCTGGCAGCCGCCGACCAGCGCGCCTACACAGCAGACCTGCCTGCCGGCATCGCGGCCGCGCCGCTCGCCGCGACGAATGTGCTAGCCACCGATAACGGGACGGACACCGACCAGGATGGGCTGACCGATTTCCAGGAGCAGCGCGTCGGCACCGACCCGACGTCGGCCGACACAGATGGAGACGGAGTCCCGGACGCGGTCGAGGCCAAGGGCTTTCAGCTTGGGGGCAAGTCATGGTACCTCAACCCCACCGAGGCCGACAGCAATGGCGATGGCATCCCCGACGGCCAGGAGTGCTGGAAATCGCCCCCGGCCGCGAGCACACCGCCCAACCAAATGCTACCCTGCGACCTGGACACCGACGGCGATGGCATCCCCGATGTCTTCGATGCCGATAACGATAACGACGGTGTCCCAGATCGCCTGGATCTGGCCCCGTTCACGGCCAGCGCCACGCCGTTCAACGATTCAAACCCCTTCCAACTGACGTTGAACCATCTGGAGCCCAACATCCCAACCTTTGTCGATTTCCAGCTGCGGCCGGTGAACGAGAAGCATCTCTGGTTCGCCTTCAACGTGCTGGATTGGCCGCGCGATAATCAGGGCCAGGTCCAGGATGTCGACGGCACGACCTTCGCCGACCTGGCCGTGGCGCAGGGACGCACCCCGGCGGCCAACGACGCCAACGGCAACATGAAGCTGATCCCGATGCTGGAGATCCGCATCCAGGGCACGACGAATCTGCCAGACCAAAGCGTTCTGACCCCGTACAATATTGTGGTCCATGATTATACTGCTGACCACAACACCAAAGTCGTGTATGTGCCGCTCAACATCATAACGGATGAGAAGACCGGAGCGCGTGTGGCCTTCAGTGGGCGCATGCGCTATCTGCCGACCGGGAATTGGCCGACGCCCCAAGAGGTGCGGCTGGCCTGGGTCGTGCAAACGCTGACCGAACTGCCCTGCGACCACACCGACCCGCAGGCTGTGGCCCAGGGCTGCGCGGCGGATGGCTATGTCCACAATGTGCCACAGGCGACGCAAACCTACTACGACGATTGGAAGCTCGCCGGGCTGAACGTTAGCGAAAACCACAGCGCCAAGACGGCCGTGATCTACGAAGACCCTGCGGTCGATAACAATCTCAAAGATGACGCCTCATTGGTAGCGCTCGCACATGGCCTGGACAACTCATTCCTCGCCGGGCGCGACCAGGACGGCAATGGCGTGCGCGATGTCACGATCGACGATCTCGCCCCGCGCTTCGACCATAGCCAAAATGGCGCGGTCACATCCGATCTGCGCTGGGGCCTGGACGACACGCTCAATGACCTGCGGGTCGAGCGGCACAACTACGCCACCTTCGACGAGGCCGCCAGCTTCACGGTCATGACCGACACGCTGAGCGTGCTGAATACCCGGTTCAACGCGAATTGGACAGCCGACCACACGCTCAAGCCGACGCTCATGTTCGCCTACGAGCAGCGATCGCGCGCGCTGGGCCTGGACGCGGTGGGCATAAGTGGCGG
>DATFXE010000672.1:0-3792 GCA_035258585.1 Roseiflexaceae bacterium
CCAGGTTGGGCTGCGGTCGGGGGGGGGGTCGTTGGTCAGGTCGACGATCGCCTGGCCGCCCATGTCGGCGCTGAAGATATCGGCGTTGCCGTCGGCGGTGCGGCTCGCCACAAAGGCGATCCGCCCGGCTGGGTTGGTGGAGGCTTGGAGCAACGGTCGCGGAGCCAGCGCCGGCAGAAGCACAAAGCCGAGTGCAAGCAGGAAGCGCATTGGTCTACTTTCTAGCACCTGGTGGTGTAGAAAAGTATACCGAACGATCTGGGGGTTGTCTATGGGTCGCCAGCGACTCTCATCAGATACTAAATTTCTGACGCCACAGCGCCTCACGAAGCGCTGTGGCATCAGTCACAAGAGGTATGTGGTTGACGACATATGTGGTCGTTCGCAGCGGTATTTTGCCTTCTTTTCATGAGCCATCGCGTATTTAACACGGTGGCGGCGAGGGCGTGGGAATGCGCCGCAGCGCATTCCCACGCCCTCGCCGCCACAAGATGTTGAGTGAAGCTCACTCCTGGTTGATCGCCGGCTTGCCGAACACTTTTCCATCGGCGAAAGCCTGCCCCTCGACCAGGAACTGCACGCCGCGCACAGTCTTAATCGTGGTCAGCGACTCGACCACTGTGCGCATGGCTGCGTTGAGGTCGGGCGCGTCGGCGAAGGGCTGCGTGAAATCAACCAGCAGCACGCCATCGCTGAGCTTGATACCGCGCAGCTCGGTATTGGCGGGGATCACCCGCCGCAGCGCGCCGGCATACTCGGGTGGCGGCCCATCCAGCAGGGCGCGCACCGTCGCCTCGCCCACCTGCTTAGTCTTCGGCACCATGCTGATGATCCGCACATCGTGAGCGCCGTCGACCGAGGGGAAGTAGAGTGGCAAGAACTCGGTCGCGCTGTAGTCGACCGCCAGGTTCAGCGGGTTGGTCGGGTTCACCACTGGACGCCCACGCGTCCCGCCAAGGTTCGCGCTGTTGATCTGGATCTGGACTCGCCCGACCGTCCCGAAATCCGTCAGCGTCAGTACGATCGAGTCGTAGCCGCGGTCGTCGCCGTCGCTCGGATCACGGTCGAAGTTGACTGTGGCCAGGCCATTGTCGATTCGAATCCCAAGCAGAACAGCGTCGGCCGCCACCAGGCGGCGTAGACCGTTGCGTGGGCCGGCGATCAGCTCGCGAATGGCCGCCTCGGCGACGCGGTTATCCTGCACGCTGGCGTTGCGCCGCACCGGCACCAGTACACTTCCGGTTGTATCCCCGAAGTAGAGAATCAGCGGCATGACGCTGGTGGCGGGCGGCGCAGTTGGCACGGGAATTGCGGTCGGCGGCTTGGATGCTGCCGTCGGCTTGGGCGCGCTGGGCGCTGCCGGCTTCGCGGTTGGCGGAACAGCAGTGGCGGCCGGCGCGGCGGTTGGCGGAACAGCCGTTGCGGCTGCGACAGCGGTCGTGGGGGGCGCCGTCGGTAGCTGGCTGGTCGGCGGCAGCACCACAGGCTCCCTGGTCGGCTCGACCGTGGGCGTGGGCGAAGGTACCTCGGTCGGCAGGTCGGTCGGTGTGGGTGGCTCGGATGTCGCGGCCTGCCCGGCGCCGGACGAAGCGGTTGGGTTCGTGACGACGCTCGAGGCTGTCGAACTGGTGATCGCGGTTGGCGCGAGGGCGGCGGGCTGGGTGGCTTGCGCGGTATCTGCGGCGGGCGCGAGCGTTGGCTGTGTGCCGACGAGTGGCTCCTCGCCGCGCCGGAACAGCGTCTGCAGGCCGACGAACAGATAGATCGCCACGATGATCGCCAGCATGCTGATCATGATCGCGTAGATCGCGCGGTCGCGCGGCGACAGCGTGCCGAGCCATCCGCGCACTCCGCCCGAAGGCGCCACTAGCGCGCCGCCCGACGGCGGGAGGCCGCCGATCAGCGTCGGGGCGTCGCTCGTTGTAGGGAGCGTTAAACCCATGTATAATGGGCAGTGAACATGGCCCTGCGACAGGCAGTAGCTGGCCTGGTCCACCGGTATTTCAAGCGGCTCTCCGCTGACGAAGCAGCGATGTTCTGGTGTCGGCGAGGCGAAACGGATCGCGCGATTCTGCTTCAAGCCGAGATATGGGCAGTGACTAGTTGGTTCGGTCATAGGAGCGCCGGGCCTCCATGATGTGTGGTACGATGTACGAGCATATTATACGGTTGGCCTAACTCGGCCGCAAAGGTCCACGATTACTACAGGATTACTACCGGATTACGAAATGGCCAACGTCGCTCGCGCGAGCGAGCCAGCGCTCCCGGCGCGAGCCGCGGGGTATGTCAGTGAAAGTTTGCAGCTATGCGGGTCTTGATCGTTTCCGATATTCATTCCAACTATGCCGCGCTTGAGATGGTACTCGCAGTGGCAGGCACATTCGATCAGCTCTGGAACCTTGGCGATACGATCGGCTATGGCCCGCGGCCGAATGAGTGTGTGATGGCGATGCGCGCCTACGCCGATGTGATGATCAGCGGCAATCATGACCTGGCCAGCCTCGGCAAGGTCGATCTGAGCGATTTCAATCCGGATGCGCGCACGGCGAATATCTGGAACGGCAAGCAGCTCGAAGATGCCAATCGCGCCGTACTCGAGGTGTTGCCGCCCATCCAGGAAGTCGACGATCGCTTCCTGGTGGCGCATGGCAGCCCACGCGAGCCTGTCTGGGAATACCTGCTCTCGCGCGCGCAGGCCGAGGACAACTTCGCGCTGTTCGAGCAGCAGGTCTGCCTGATCGGTCATTCGCACGTCCCTCTGATCATTCGCCAGCATCCGGATGGCCGTGTCGACGACCCGGCGCTGGCAGATGCCGATTTGCTGCTGGAGATTCAGCCAGGCTTTCGATACTTCCTGAACCCCGGCAGCGTCGGGCAGCCGCGCAACCAGGATCCGCGCGCCGCCTATGCGATTCTCGATACCGATGCCGGCACGATGCTGTTCAAACGTATCGAGTACGATATCGCGCAGACCCAGCGCCAGATGCGCGAGGCCAAGCTGCCCAATGCGCTGATCCGGCGGCTGGAGTATGGGATGTGATGCCAGTTGAAACGTTGAAACGTTCAAACGTTTGAACGTTCTGCCTGCTGATCAGAACGGCGCTGATTACCAACTTTCGTGTCGCAGCGAATGATCGATTGCTGATAGCTGCCTGATGGCTGATGAGGCTTGACCTATGACGATCGAAACGAACTACCGCCGCCTACACCCTGGCTCGGCCGCCCGCTACGAGCAGGCGCGCGCGATGTTCCCCAGCGGTGTGACCCACGACGGGCGTTATGTAACGCCTTTCCCTCTGTATGTCGAGCGCAGCCAGGGCGCCTACAAATGGGATGTGGATGGCAACCGGCTGATCGATTATGTGACTGGCCACGGCGCGCTGCTGCTGGGCCACGCGCACCCCGACATCGTCGCGGCTGTGTCCGAGCAGATGGCGCGCGGCACACACTACGGCGCCGAAAGCGAGCTAGCGCTCCAGTGGGCCGCGTTGGTCCAGGAGCTGTTCCCCAGCGCCGAGCGGCTGCGCTTCACCGCATCCGGCACCGAGGCGACGATGATGGCGTTGCGGCTGGCGCGGGCCTACACCGGCCGCCCGGTGGTGGTGCGGCTGGCGGGACATTATCACGGCTGGCACGACCTGCTGGCGCGCGACTCGGCCGCCGACGGCAGCCCGCCCGGCGTCTATGGCGGCCTGCTCGAAGCGACGATTGTGCTGCCGGCAGATCTGGCGCAGATCGAATCGACGCTGGACACGCGCTCGGATATCGCAGCTATCATATTGGAGCCGACCG
>DATFXE010000673.1:0-3889 GCA_035258585.1 Roseiflexaceae bacterium
CCAGATCTGTTCAAGTGTGCGAAGGTCGAAGAGGCGATCGACGGCGGCCCATCCTATGCTGAACGCCGCGACGAGAATCAAGAGCCCCTCCACGGCACTGGCGATATATTCGACTTTGGAATGGCCGTAGGCGTGCTCCAGGTCAGCGGGGCGGATCGCTAGGGTCAGTGCCCAAACGGCGAGGAGCGCGGCGACGAGATTGACGAGCGACTCGAGCGCATCGGAGAGCAGGCCGACCGAGCCGGTCAGCAGGTAGGCTGCCGATTTGAGGATGATCGTGATGAGCGCAGCGCCGACTGACAGGAAGGCGTAGGCACGCGCTGCTGGTTGCCCTGGCTGATAATTCATGGCTTGGGTCCTTGCTCACTCACTGTAGCGGAATAGCACCCCTTCCAGCATACGCCGCTGTGCTGCGGCGCGCAGTAAAGATCTCATATCTTTGGGGGCCAATCCTTTCACCGAGTGCATGCGCGTGTCCAACGTAGCTAGCCGACCGGCACATACTGGTGATGCAACAGTCGTATCCGGCCACCTCCCGAGTTGTGGTCCGTTCGCCATGGCGATCGCCGGCCGAACCGGCATCAGCGCTTTTCTGATGACACTAATGGTCGCGAACGGTGCGAACGCGGGCGCCTTCTCGCCCTTCGCTCCCACCGGCATTATCGCCAACGGGCTGATCGCGCGACAGGGTTGACAATGGACCCGTGGACAAAAGTCTATCTGCCGAGCCTGCTGGCGCGCGTCTGGACCGTGCAGAAGCGTCTTCACTGGCGGGCTGGTGATCCCGGTTCCCGTCGAGCCACCGCCCGAGCCGGCGCGCTTGCTGGCGCGCCTACCTCGATCAGCCTCGCCGATTGTCTCTCGGACCGCTAGGCTGTAGCACGAGGAGGCGCTGGTCTACCTGGCGGGTGTGGCGGAGCGCATGCGTGCCCGCGGGCTCCGCGTGCAAACTAATGTGGACACCCCTCTTGACCCCCAGCGTATAATACAAGCGTAGGGGCTTGATTAACACACTCCTAGTATTCCTCTCCGTCTCACTTCATCGCATCCACATACTACTCGTCCCTACCAGCTGTTGTCTCGCGGTCTATGATACCTCCCTGCAAGCATGCGCCGGGTCTGCTGGCCTAGCCAGCCTGTGGGGCACACGACGTATGGCTCACAGCATCCCGCGAGTCGAGTGATCTCTCTTTCGGAGAAGCTACCCGCCAGAATGCCAGCAGTTGCTGAGTTCTCAAGGCAAGGTGGCTGGCATCTTCCCCGGCATATCAGCGAGGAGAGCCAATGGCAAATTTAGAGCGGGCTGAAACCGTCACCTTCCAGTATATGCTCAACGCGAGCCTGGCGCTCGTGCGACGGCCGGCGGTCGCGACGTTCGAGGAGTACGAGAAAAACAACCTGCAATGGGCGACGATCTATGTTGCAATCGCCGCCGTGCTCAGCGCGATCCTTGGCGCGATTGCCTTCAGCATCCAACGCCCGTACATCGAGCAGCAGCTGCGCAACGCCCAAACCCAGCTGGGTGGACAAGTCGATCTGACAGGTGCGCTAGCAGGCCGCAGCGTGGTCGGAGCGATCTTCAGCGGCCTGCTGGGCACCTTGATTGGCTTTTTCATCTTCCTTGGATTAGTCTATTTGATTGGCCGAGCTTTTGGTGGGACCGGCAGCTTCGGTGAGCTGGCCTTCGACATGTCGCTGTTTTGGGCGCCACTGATGGTTGTGCGCGCTCTAATCAGCATCATCGCGATCGGACCGCTGGCGATCCTGACAGGCCTGGTCTCATTTGCCATCGCCATCTACAACCTGTACCTGACCTATCTGGCCATTCAATCGGGGATGAACCTGCCCAAGAACAAGGCGCTCTACGTCATCTTGATCATCTTCGGTATCTTCCTAGTGATCGCAGTGTGCGTGTTGGTGGTGTTCGCCGCGGCCCTAGCCGCACTGTTTAGCTCAACACAACGCTAGATCCAGAGCGATGATGGGGATGAGACCCAGCGACCAGGTGGCCGAATACCCTACGGCGTTGCCGCATGTCTATGGTGAGGGGTATCAACCCGCAACGTCAGTTGAGGGTCGCGCTGGCCTATTGTCATTTGGTGCTCCCACATGCCAGTTTGCGACAGCGCTTGGACGAGAACTAATCGCTCGCCTGCGCAAGATCGCCAGCTCCACCGTAACGTAGGCTGCCACATTCAGCACTTTCGCCTCTACTCGGGCAAGAGCAGGTGAATCCAAGGGTGCGGCAGCCCTAGTGCGGCTTCGATCCAGCCGCGTGCTTCCGTCAGTGCCGAACAAGTGGTCCAGAACGAGAAAAGCGCAGCGTTGAGTCGTAAGGCCGTCGCGCCGTCACGCCTCTCGATCGCCCAGCACAGAGCCGCGCGCAGGTTGTCTCGCACCGCGGCGGCGTAGCGCTCTTGCGACTCCACAGTGGGGGTTCGGGGGCGACGCCGGGTACCCTCTGGGTGTGGGCACCCGGCCGCCCCCATAACCCCCATCCAGCAGAAACACTGTGGCAAGCCACTAGAGCTGCATACGGATACGGGGCCAAGATAGCAACTATTGACGTCCGAATCGCTATCGCGCCGGATGGTTTCAAAATCGTAAAACTGTCGTGCCTATCGATGTCACATCGAGCACGGGCAGCTCACCTCTTGTACTTGCGCCAGCGGCTCCTCAACCCCTTGTCCCTCCGGCCCGGCGCCCACGCTTACCTCTCGAAGCAGGACCACCGCCAGGATGGCCAGGCCGGCCATGACGACGGCGCCGATGATGGCGGTCAGTTGCAGCCCCTCGACAAACGCTCCGCGGGCCACTCCCAGCAGTGCGGTGCCCACCTGGCCGGGCAGCTGCCCGGCCAGCGCCACGACGCCGCCGAGCGTGTCCCGCGCCGCATCCGCCGCCTCAGGCGGGACGCCAGCCGGGAGGGCAGAGAGCAGCTGGCTGCGGTAGACCGCCATGCCCAGGCTGCCCAGCACCGCGATGCCCAGCGCCCCGCCGAGCTCGGCGCCGGTCTCTGTGATCGCTGAGGCCGCCCCGGCTCGCTCGGCTGGCGCGCTCCCGACAACCAGGTCGGTGCTCACGGTAAACGTCAGACCGAAGCCGAGCGACATGATCACCCACCCGACTACGACCAGGGCAAGTGAGCTTACGCCGATCTGGCTGAGCAGCGCGAAGCCGATGGCTGCCAGCGCCAGGCCGCCAGCCACCACGAAGGCCGGGCGAAGGCGGCGCACGAGCACTGGCGCCACGTTGGACCCAACGATCGAGGTAACGGCTCCCGGCACCGACCACAGACCCGCCTGTAACGGCGACAACCCCACTACGAGCTGCAGGTACTGGGCGATGAAGAGAAAGGCGCCGAAGGCGACGAAGACGCCGAGTGTGTAGGTGACCAGCGACGCGCTGAAGGCGGGCAGTCGGAAGAGCCGCAGGTCGATGAGCGGGTCAGCCAGCGTTCGTTGCCGGCGCACGAACACGATGCCGAAGGCCACTCCGGCCAGGATCGACAGCGCCGGAAGCCCGCCCAGGCCATCCTGGGCGATCTGCTTGAGGCCGTAGATCACCAGCAGCACCGCACCCAATGACAGCGCCGCGCTGATCAGGTCAAGGCGGCCGGCGCTGGGATCGCGGTATTCGGGCAACAGAAGTGGCCCCAAGGCCAGCAGCAACGCCATCACCGGCACACCCAGCAAAAACACCGAGCCCCACCAGAAGTATTCCAACAGCACCCCGCCGATCAGCGGGCCGATCGCACTGCCGGCCGAGAAACCGGAGATCCACACCCCGATGGCGACGGTGCGCTGGCGCGGGTCGAGGAACATGTTGCGGATCAGCGCCAGGGTCGAGGGCATCAAGGTCGCCCCGGCGACGCCGAGCAGCGCGCGGC
>DATFXE010000674.1:0-11800 GCA_035258585.1 Roseiflexaceae bacterium
GCTGGTGAACCAATGGCAGCGCGCCGATGTGGTCGGCATGGGCGTGTGTCACGAAGATCGCGGACAGGTCGCGCCCGTCGAGCTGGGCTAGATCGGGCAAGCGGTCGGCGGTCGGGTCCATGCGCACGCCGGCATCGATCAGCACGTGCCGACCGGCCAGATCGATCGCCAGGCAGCTCGCGCCCACGCCGCCCGCGCCGCCGAGAAAGGCGAGTTCCAAGTATTGGTGGCTCCTGTACTAAAGTGTAGGCAATCGCAAAGGAGGGCAAAGCCCTCCAAACCTCCCAACTGCGTAACTCCTATATGTGCTAGCTTGTACTAAGCTTGGGTATCGTTTCCGCGCATAGTATAGCACGATGGTTGGTTCGTGACCTTTTTTGCAAGCGCTGGCGTGCTATGCTACAATACGGCGCCCCCGAATGGCATGGCGATGCTCCGCCAGGCTGCCACCCTGGGGCTTCACTATTGTTATAATTTCCGAAGAGCAGAAGCGCAGAGCACTCTGCAGGTTTCCTCTTCGCGCTCAAAAGCGCTTGGCACCTCATTATGACAGGACTTCCGCCGTGGTGGGGTCTGGGGAGGCGGAGCCTCCCCGAATGTTCCCTTTTCCGCCGGTCGTGGGTGGCGAAGCCGCGCACGACCGGCGGAAAAGGGGGAATTCTTGGACGGACTGCGTCCCTCCAAACCTCCCTGCTCCAGACGACCGTGTAAGTCCTGATTATGAAAGGAGAATAAGCGACGAAGCTACAGGGACACTGTCGCCCAATGATTCTATTTCCACTCTTTCGATATCTCGACCAGTCTTTTAAAGGAGTGAATCAATGCCCGAAATGATGAAGGGACTGAGTGCGTTTGAGCAAGGCGCGGTGCTGGTAGTGCTGGCGATCTCGATCCTCGGCATCGTCTACGCTTTTTTTCTGCGGTCGCAGATCCTGAGCCAGGATAAAGGGACGCCGCGGATGCAAGAAGTCTGGGGCTGGATCAAAGCCGGCGCCAACGCCTACCTCAGCCGGCAATTCCGCACGATTATCATCCTGATCGGCATCCTTACCTTTGTGCTGGCCGCCAGCGTGCTGATCATCCCGCCCACAGCCGAGGCCACCGAGGTATTTGGCGCGGGCGCCACGGCGTGGGTGGCCGTCGGCCGCGCGATCGCCTTCCTGATGGGCTCGCTGTTCTCGTATACCGTCGGCTTTGTCGGCATGAATGTCGCGGTCGAGGGCAACGTGCGCGTGGCGGCGGCCGCGCGCAAGGGCTACAACCCGGCGATGCAGACGGCCTATCGCTCGGGCACGGTGACGGGTATGCTCACGGTTGGCCTGGGCCTGCTGGGCGGCACACTGATCTTCATTGTCTTTGGCATCGCCGCGCCGGATGCGCTGCTGGGCTTTGGCTTCGGCGGCAGCTTGATCGCGCTGTTCATGCGCGTCGGCGGCGGTATCTACACCAAAGCGGCCGACGTGGGCGCCGACCTGGTCGGCAAGGTCGAGGCCGGCATCCCCGAGGACGACCCGCGCAACGCGGCGGTGATCGCCGACCTGGTGGGCGACAATGTGGGCGACTGCGCCGGGATGGCGGCCGACGTGTTCGAGAGCTTCGAGGTCACGATCGTCTCCGCGCTGATCCTGGGCCTGGTGCTCGGCGATGCCGCGCGCGGCACAGTTGGCGATGGCCTGTATGATCTACGCTTCGTGATTTTCCCGCTGATCTTGCGCGGTATCGGCGTGATCGCCTCGGTGATCGGCAATACGATCGTTCGCACCGACGAGCAGCGCCGCAACGCAATGGCCGCGATGAACCGCGGCTTCTACCTGGCCGCGACGGTCTCGGTGATCGGCTTCGCACTGGTCACGATATTCTATATGATCGACCCGAACACCGGTGCGGTGGATTGGCGGCCGTTCATGGCTACTGTGGCCGGTATCATCCTGGCGATTGTGCTGGACAAGGTGACTGAATACTTCACCTCGACGCATTACAACCCGGTCAGGGAGACCAGCCGCTCGGCGCTGACCGGCTCGGCCACCACGATCCTTTCCGGCCTGGCGCTGGGCTTCGAGTCGAGCGTCTGGGCAGTGGTGGTGATCGCCGGATCGATCCTGACGTCGGTGCTGATCTACGCCGGCGAGCCGGCCACGACCCAGTTCACCGCGATCCTGTATGGCGTCTCACTCACCGGGATCGGGATGCTGACGCTGACCGGCAATACGATCTCGATGGACTCGTTCGGGCCGATCTCCGACAACGCCAACGGCATCGGCGAGATGGCCAACCTCGATAAGAACGCCCGCAACGTGATGGACGACCTGGACGCGGTCGGCAACACCACCAAGGCTGTGACAAAGGGCATCGCGATCGGGTCGGCGGTGATCGCGGCCGTGGCGCTGTTCGGCTCGTTCCTGACCGATACCGGCAAAGTGCAGGCCCAACTCGGCCAGCCGGTGCTGCAAGGAATCAACGTGGCCTCGCCGATCGTGTTCATCGGCCTGCTGATCGGCGGCGCGGTGCCGCTGCTGTTCTCGTCGCTGACGATTCGGGCGGTGGCGCGCGCTGCGTCGCAGATTGTGAACGAGGTCCGGCGGCAGTTCAAGATCCCTGGCCTGATGGAGGGCAAGGTGCAGCCGGATTACGCCAAAGCCGTCAGCATCTCGACCACTGCGGCGCAGAAAGAGCTGATCAGCCTGGGCCTCATCGCCGTGCTGGTGCCGATCCTGGTCGGCTTCCTGCTGGGCGTCGAGGCGCTGGGCGGCTTCCTGGCCGGGATCATCCTGACGGGTCAGCTGATGGCGGTGTTCCAGGCCAACGCCGGCGGCGCGTGGGATAACGCCAAGAAGTACATCGAAGAGGGCAACTTCGGCGGCAAGCACTCCGAGCCGCACAAGGCCGCGGTGGTCGGCGATACGGTCGGCGACCCGCTGAAGGATACGGCCGGCCCGGCGCTCAACCCGATGATCAAAGTGATCAACCTGGTCTCGCTGATCATCGCGCCGATCATCGTCACGGCGCGGCTAGGAGGCCTGAGCGTGGTCCTGATTGTTGCGATGGTGGTGTGCCTGGCGCTGTTGACCTGGGCGATCTGGCAGAGCAAGCGCGAGTCCGAGTCGATGACTGCCGAGACCGCGCCGGTGACGGCCAAGCAGGTGTAGGCGCTTGGCGATTGGCGATTGGGGAATAAGATCATCCGAACGCTAATCCCCAGTCCCCAATCGCCAAAACAAGCGATGGGCCAGGGCGAATCTTCGCCCTGGCCCATCGCTTGTTTTCCAAGCTGCCGGCTTACCAGCGGCTGGAGCGCCGCTGCTGCTGGAAGCAGTCGTCGCAGTAGACCGGCTTGTCGCCGCGTGGCACGAAGGGCACTTTGGCCTCCTTGCCGCAGTTGGCGCAGGTCACAGTGTGCATCTCGCGCTCACCGCTGAACCCGCGGCCACCACCGCCGCCGCTACGCCGGGCGCTGTAGCCGCCACCGCCGTAGTTATCGCCGCCGCTGTACCCGCCGCCACCATAGCTGTCCCGATCGCCGTAGCCGCCGCTGCTTCGGCCACCGCCCTGTTTGCGCGCTTGCCTGCAGGAAGAACAGCGCGAGGGCTCATTGGTGAAGCCCTTCTGTGCATAGAATTCCTGCTCCCCCGCCGTGAAGACGAACTGCGTGCCACAATCCCGGCACGTCAACGTTTTGTCAGCGTAGCTCATCGCTCGCCATGCTCCTTTGGATCGACTGCGATCCACTCCTGAAACCAGTAGACAATCGGGGGTTTGGGGTTGACGATAAGCTCTCGGGAGTGCGCTTGCAGCGGGCAAAGCATCCGGGGCAGCTCGTGGAGACCAAACCTTAGGGCTACTATAGCATAATTTTTTTGCTTTTCAAGAGGCAAATGCTGGAATACGGTGTAAAATGTGAAGATTTTGTATATAGTGGTTACTCAGGCAGCCCAAGCCATGCTACCAACTGCGCTCCCAGCGCTTCGGTGCGGCCAGGCAGCAGCGGGATGCTCCCGACGCCGCTTGCGTAACGCTCCGGCTCGCCGGCGCCGGGGTAGAGCAGCAGCGCACCGACTGTTGCGCGCCGGCCGGCCGAGCCGATCGCGCCGAAGTAGGTGTAGGCGTCGGCCAGCGCATCCTGCGGCACGCCGCGGCCATCGGCATCCAGGCGGTATTTGGCGTCCAGCAGCAGGGCGCGCGGCGGCTCGCCGGTGCGCCGGATCTCGATCGCCAGGTCGGGCACGCGGGTGTGGCGATCGAGCGAGCCGAGCCGTGAGGCTTGAGACTTGAGACTTGAGGCTTGTGTGTCGCCTGGCCCTTCAAGCCTCGAGCCTCTAGCCTCTAGTCTCACGGGGCGGTAGTGCGGCTGATAGCGCAACGCCAGCGTCCAGTCGCCGCGCTCGATCACCAGCAGGGGCGCGTGCTCGGTCAAGCCGATCGCATGCTCCAGCTCGTCGTCGCTCTCGGGCCGGCGCTGCTCCACCAGGCGCTGCTCGCGCACCACGCCGCCGAGATCCAACAGCGCCCGCGCGACCTGAATGGCGCACCAGCTCTCGTAGAGGTGCGGGAGATCGGCGATGGGGATGGCGAACAGCGGGCTGTCGAACGCGATGTAGGGGTCTTGCCGCAGCGCCTGCCACATGCGATACACCTCGCGGTAGGACGCGTCGCGCTGGAGCAGCGGGGTTGCGCCGCGAAAGCTGGGCAGCGGCTGCACTTCGGCCAGGAATGCCAGGGTGCGCAGCTCGCGCAGCTCGCGCACGGCGTCGGCGCTGCCGGCGGCGATCTGCTGGGCGCGCAGGCGGCGCGTGCTGGGGCCAATAAACGGCTCATTTGCGGCCAGCCGGGCCCCCTCGCGCTCGGCCAGTGCGCCGACGAAGCGCGCGCGGCGCTGCAGTAGCCCCAGCAAGTGTTTGAGCAGCCGGTGCTCGTAGATGTCGGTGGTCGGGCGATCATGCTCGGCTGTGACGTCGCGCGGCAGCAGGCCGCCGCCAGGGCGCAGCGCTGCTTGCAGCTCGGGCGCGGCGCCGGGCGGCGCCGTGTCGAATGGCCCACGCGTTAGCCCGGCCAGCGCCGTCGGGCCAAGCTCGGAGGCCTGGCCGAGCGGCGCTTGCCGATTGGCTGCGCGCAGCTGCTCGCGCGGCCGCGCCGCAATTCGCCGCACCGCCCGCGCGAAGGACTCGAGCCGCTCCTCGAACAGCGCATAGTATTCGTCGGCCGGGCTGTGGCGCCAGGGCGCCTCGCGCTGTAGCTCGGCGCCTTCGGCGCTCGCGCCGGCCAGCGTGGCGACCACGCCGTAGGCCGCGCGCTGGATATCCTCCAGCAGCGCCTGGTAGCGATCCTGGTCGACCTTACGCGTGACCACGCGCAGATCCCAGTTCCGGCGCTTCTCGCGCTCACGCGGGCCAGTCTCGGCCAGCGCCAATCGGTGCAGGCCGACCGCCGGGCCAGGGTTCCAGCGCCAGCGCCAGATAGTCTCGCTCGGCCGCAAAAATGGATCGAGCAGCAGCCCATCCACGCTGAGCGCCAGCTGTGCCGCAGGTGCGGCGGGACAGGCGAACTCGACCGGCTGGTGCTCGGCGATCGGCGGCAGGTCACCCGATTGTTCGAACGAGAGATCGATTTCCATAGTCTTTAGAAAAGGAATTATAGCACCTTCGATAATAATGCGTAGTGCGTCTCCTTCAATACGCACTACGCACTACACAGTGTTTATTCGCGCAACGCTCAGGCTACCTGGACAGCATGGGCAGCCGCTCGGTCGGCAGCGTGTATCCGGCGTCGAGCGTGACTTTGGTCTTGAGCGAGGCGCTCGACGGATTGCCCGCGCCGTCCAGGAAGCGCACGAAGACATAGTAGTCGCCCGGCTTGTTGGCCAGATCGGATGTGTAGCCCAGGCCGGAGAACAGATTCCATTGCAGGCTGAAGCTGCTGCCGGGCGTAGCGACGCGCACCGGGTACCATTGCAGGCTCGAATCGTCGACGGTCACGGTCGGCGAGGTGGTGTTGGCGATCGCAACGCCCCAGAACTGCTTGCCGGCCGGCAGATTCTCACCCGATTGACCGTAGAGGTTGTCGTTCACGGAGATACTCTGGAAGGTTAGCGTGCGAACGACGCTGTTGGCGGTGTCGGCCTGGACATTGCCGCCACTCTTGAGCACCGGCAGCCCCCCGGGCGTCGGCGGGTCGTAGATCATCGAGAACGACCAGGCGCGTGTGTTCCCCAGCTGGTCGGTGGCCTGCACGTCGATCGTGCGCGGGCCAGCGGCTGATCCGCCGGGCAGCGCGAAAAAGCCGTTGTAGATGCCACTCGCGCCGACAGGGACCGGGCTGGGCGTGACGCCTGCCACGCTGAAGTCCTTGAGACCGCTGCAATCGACCTGGCCGTTGAGGCTCAGGTAGAAGCGCGGGTCGCGAGTGTAGCGCGGGTCGCCGTCGTGCCCGCCTGGGCTGCCCTGTCCCGCCGCCGCGCCGTTGGGCGGCCCTGGCAGAAAGGCGAGATTCGGGTTCAGCGCCAGCGCCTGGGCCTGGACGCCCGTATCGAAGGTCTCCGCGTCCTGTCCGATCGTCTGGGCGATCGTGCTGCCCTTGCGCACCTGGGTAAACAGAACGTTCGTGGAGCAGGCATCCGGGCTTACGCCGGGTGGCCCATTGATCACCAGCGGGCTGGCGAACGGAACCCAAGGGTCGGCGTCGGTGGGCGGGGCGTTCCAGTGGTAGCGCACGCTGTCGGGGCTGCCGGTAACATTGGTGAAGCCCAGGATCACGCTGTTGCTCCTGGTGCTGGCCGCGCCGCCGTCAAGCACCGGCGTCGCACCCAGCACATTGGTCTCGCCGGAGAACTGCTGGTAGCGCAGCACCGAGTTGGCGCCGTCGAACTGCTCGACCACCCCATGGCCATACGAGCGTGCGCCGAGGGTTGCGGCGCCGCTGGGATTGGCCAGAATCGATGCGTTGATGGGGGCGCGCAGAGGGCCTTGCCATTGGCCGTCGACAGGCTTGAAGGCATACCACAGATCCCAATTGCCCGAGATATCGCTCGACCAGAAAATGTGCAGATTGCTGCCGCCGTCGGTGGCGATCCCCACCGTGCCGTAGGCGAAGCCGCGCGCCAGCTTCGAGATCGGCCAGCTACCATTGGCCTGGCGCTCGGTGTAGTAGATGCCCCCGGCGGCGCTGCGCCAAGCCACATAGACTTTGCCGTTTGGCGCGATTGCCGCGCCCGGCTCGGCGAAGAAATCGCCTGAGGATTTGAACGGCGTCAGATCGACCGTCGCAAAGGCCGAGCCGTTCCAGACCGCCGCGTAGACATGGCCGTTGCCCGACCCAAACGCACCGACGACCGTGTCGCCTGGGCCCGCGGCCATGCGCAGCACGCGGTAGGGCGATTTGGAGCTGACCGCGCGCGCTGGTGTCCAGGTGTTTCCGCCGTCGGTCGAGCGCGTAAAGCGATAGACGTAATCCTGGTTCCAGGTCACGAAGATCTGGCCGCTGCCCGACACGGCTATGTCGACCTGGGCCATGAACGATCCGGTGCGGTGGACAGTGCGAACCGGCTCCCAGCTGCCGCCCACCGGCTTGCGCCGCAGCGCGATCCGGCTGTTCTGGACGATCCAGGCGGCATAGAGTGTCCCATCCGATGCTCTGGCGATCGAAGCGTCGGCATAGTCGGTTTTGCCCGCAGTGATCCCAAGCGTGCTCGGGCTGCCGACGGTGGCGGGAACGACCGTCCCGCTCCAGTGTTGGGCGGTCCCGTTCGGGTTCGAGACGATATCGATCTGGTTGCCGCGCCCGACGACGCGCGGGTATTTGCCGGCGTTAGTCGAGCTGACGGCAGAGCCGGGCAGCTTGAAGCCTGGCCCGACCTGGGGCTGGATGGCCGCCAACGCCTGGTTGGCGTCTATCCGCGCAGGGGCGATCGCGCCGGCCGCCAGCACCAGGCTGATCGCGGCCGCGGCAAGAAGGCGTATGTAGGTCATACTGGCTCTCTTCATCTCTACTCTAGCACTACAACCGCACCTATCGGTTCGATCCGCAGATTACGCGGATTTTGCGGACAGGTTATTATCGTGAGAGATCTCGTATCCGCCGTATCCGTGCTATCCGCGGATAACAACTACGGTAGTAGTATTAGGGCGCGGTAACAGTCACATCGTCGAAGCGAATGCCACCCAGCGCGCGCGTGTACAGGCCAGCCTGCCCGCTGGACAGCGTTGTGTCGCCGGCCTCGGCGACGAGCGTGCCATCCAGGGTTACGCGAATGTTCGGCCCGGCCACGCTCATGGCGATCGTATGCCATTGCCGCCGCGTGTAGCCAGGGCTGTCGCGCGTGGCGAGCGGTGTGGCAACGCCGTCGACGACCTTCTCGAGAATCTGCTTGGGCGTGGCCTCGAACTGATCGGCGATGATGCGATAGCGGTAGAAGCTATTGCCCTGCCGCCGCGCCACCAGGCCAAACGTGGCGTTGTTCTGATCGTAGACGTTGGCGCTCAGGGTATAGTCCGTCCAGGCCGGGTCGCCAGTCAGCGCCATCGTCTCCTGGATGCTGGGGTCGCCTGCGGCAGCGGTGCGGTTCTGCACCAGCACGCCATCCTCGACGCTCCAGAGCGAGCGATCTTCGGGCAGCAGGCCGGCCGGATCGACGATCTCCCAGCGCGCCAGCGCATCGGGCGAATCGAAGTTTTCCGAGGCCAGCAGCACGCCAGCGGGATTCGGCCTGGCGGCTGGCTGAGGCCCGATCGTTGGGGTGGGTGGGAACTCCGGGTACTCCAGGATCGGCGCGCCCTCCTCGGCGCGCCCGCTGCTGCTCGCGTTAAGCCCGAGCAGCGCGATCACGCTCAGGCTGATCAGACTCGCGAGCACAAGGACCATAAGCCGGTCTCGCTTCATACTGTTCTCCTTCTCCTGCCTGCTGCGTTGGTTGGCGGGCCGCACTGAATCTTGCTGGTTGATGGCGCCGGCACAGCTGGTGTTCGGTACGCGCAGGGTCGGGTTTGGAGATCCGCGCGCCTTGTGGGCGCCGCCTCCAAACCCTGGCAACCGTATCAGTGGGTCGTGACCACAATCTGTGGGCGTTCACCCCCGCAGGTAATGCGTGGCAGCGTCAACCACACTTCGATCAAGCTGCGGAAGGGTTTCCACAGAAAATGGTCAGACTCATTTATCTGTGGAGTAGACCACGAGCTGGCCGCAGGCGCGGCCTGTCGCGTACGTGCTGCTTCCGCTGGGGAGAAACGGAGGGGAGCGCCGCGCATTGAGCACGGCTTTAAGCGGCACGCAGGCGGCAAACCACGGCGTCGGCGCATGTTTCTGCCCGAACGATTCGGGGTCGGAACTGTAGCACAGCGGTCCCAGATTGTCAATATTATTTTGGGATTCTTACGAATCGGGCGTACGCAAATCTGTAGATGTGAATCAAATAGAACGAACTGTCACCGGCGCTTGAGCAGCGCGTACGCCAGCGCCAGTGTTGCTGCGAAGCCAATTAGCAGCGGGAGGCTCGAGCTCGTGGTTGGGCCAGGTGGCGCGGGGATGCGCGCCAGTTCATCGGGTGTGACGGCGTGGCGGCGAGCCAGCTCGAGCTTGAGGCTGCGCTCGCCTTGAGCCATGGCCCAGCGATGATTGGCGGCGAAGATCGGCTTCATAATGAATGACAGGTAACGCAGCAGCGGCTTATCGGCGCGGATCTTCCAATCATATGTGACGATCGCCCACTGGCCATCCTGCTCGAACGTCCAGATTCCGCGGCCGACGAAATCGCCCGTAGCCTCTAGTGTAAAGCCGTTGGATGCGATCTCGGTGATACGGAATTGCCAGCGCAGTGTGTAGGGCAGCCAGCCCTTGGTATAGAGGTCGATGCGCTTGCCTAGCCCGCGCGCATCGCCCGGATCAAGCTCGCGCACCTCCAGGTAGACCGACGGCCACCAGCGCGCCAGGTCGCGCGCATCGCCGATGATATCGGCAATCTCCTCGACCCTGCCCTCCAAGCGCCAGCGGGTGATGAAGTGATACTCGTTTGTCGCCATTGCTGCCTCGTCGTGTGAAATACATTTCTTAACTGCACGACTTACGCGGTGGTGGGGTTTGGGGCGGCCGGGTGCCCTCTGGGCGCCTCCCCAAGATCTTCTTCTTTCTGGCTCACTACGGCGACACCCAGAGGGTACCCGGCCGCCGTAGTGAGCCAGAAAAAAAGCTTGTTGGAGGGCGGGTACCCTCCGGGTGCCCCTCCAAACCTCCCCGCAATGGACGACCGCGTAAGTCCTGTCAACTAGATCATACGCAAAACGTGGGCCGCTTGGATCAATACGTCACCTTGACCATGGTGCCCGTCGGCGCCCAATCGTACAACCAGGCGGCGGCGCGCAGCGGCAAATTGATGCAGCCGTGCGAGAGCCGCGCGCCGGTGCCGAAGCGGTTGTGCCAATAGGTGCCGTGCATCGCGACACCGCCGTTGATGTACATCACGTTCGGCACGTTCGGCACCACCCACGCTTTGCCGTCGGTGACGCCGTCCATCGTCTGCAGCTTGAGCTTGGCGTAGATCGAAAACGTGCCGGCGGGCGTCTGCATGCCGTCGCGCCCGGTCGAGACCGGTGCATCGAACACCTGTGTGTCGCCCTCGAACGCATAGAGCCACTGATCGCTGAGATTGACCACGACCAACTTGCCGCCGCCGGATGGGCGCGACGCGGCCGGCCTGGGCTTGGCGGCTGGCTGTGGAGCAGGCGCGGGTTGAATCGCCGGGGCCGGTGCGGCGCCTTGTCCTGAGCTTGTCGAAGGGGTTGGCGCGATCGCCAGCGGGCCTTGATCGGGAGGTGGCGGCGCGGACGGTCCATAGGTCTCCGCGCCGAGATAATTGTCGACCGGCGTGGTATCCTGGCCGCGCAGCAGCGCCAGCGCGCGGCCCAGGTCGCTCACACGCACCTCGTCGGGCGTGCCGGCTAAGCGGGCGTCGCGCTCCAGCCGCGCGCGCTCGAAGTACTGGACCTCCTGCTGGCCGCGCGCCGTCATCTCCCAGGTGGCCTCGCTGATCGGCGCGCCGAAGAACTCCGTACCGCCGGCCGCGCGCCAGAAGCTGAGAAACGGCTCGCGCAGCGTGTGGCCGGTGTTCTCGAACACCAGCTCGTAGGCGCCGGCCTTGCGCGGCGGCGCGGGCGCGAAGCGGCGCCAGAGCGCCTGGGCATACTCGCTGCCGACCGCGGCGGTGCGCACCACGCTGGCGCCGCTGGCCGGGTCGATCTGCTGCTCGAGCCGCCCGCGCTCGAAGTATTGCGCCGCGCCGCCCTCGCCCACACTGGCCTCGGCGATCGGGAAGCCCAGCAGCCGCTCGCCGTCGTGCGCGCGCCAGAAGCTCAGAAAGCCTTGATCGTCGGTCAGGAAATGGCCGGTGGCGGGGAAATACAGCGGGCCGCTCTGGGCATACGCGGGCGGCGTCACATGGGCAAGCAGTACCAGCGCCATCAGCACCACGGCGACGGTGCGGCGGGGACGAATCGTCATGGTCGATCCCTCATTCATGGCTTCCCAATCGGGCATGATCTGTACGCCGATTATAATGCCAAAAAAGCCCATGTCAAGAGGGAACTGATCATAACGTCGGCCGAGCAGGTGACGGGTGACGTGAAGACGCGAGTGTTTCCCATCTCGCGTCTCATGTCTCGCATCTTATGTCTCGCGTCTCATGTCTCGCGCCTCTACCTTCGTCGCGCGTCGATCGCCCTTCTGATCTCCTGCCCGAGCGCCCACTCGGCGCGCGCCGTGTCGTCCTCCAGCAGCAGCCGCGGCACCGGCATGGGCTGTCCCTGGGGATCGATCGAAACCA
>DATFXE010000675.1:0-5236 GCA_035258585.1 Roseiflexaceae bacterium
GCGATGCCGATCCCGCCGACCTGGGCGGCCAGGGCATCGCTTAGGTAGTCGCCATTAAGGTTCAGCGTGGCGATCACATCGAAGTCCTCCGGCCGCGTCAGCACCTGCTGGAGCGTGATGTCGGCGATCGCGTCCTTGACCACGATGCCGCCCGGCAGCTTGCACCACGGCCCGCCGTCGATCTCGGCCGCGCCGAACTCGCGCTTCGCCAGCTCGTAACCCCAGTCGCGAAATGCGCCCTCGGTGAACTTCATGATGTTGCCCTTATGGACCAAGGTAACGCTCGTGCGCTTCTGATCGATCGCATACTGGATGGCGGCGCGGATCAGGCGCTCGCTGCCCAGGCGGCTGACTGGCTTGATGCCCACACCGACTTCCACGGCTGGCGCGGTCACTTGGCCGATCGCCTGGAGCCACGCGCCGGCTTTGTCGGCGCTGCCGAAGCGGATTTTGCCAAAATCCTTGGCGAACTGAGCGCCTAGGAAATCCAGCACCTGCTGCGCCTCGGGTGTGCCGGCGCGATACTCGATTCCGGCGTAGATATCCTCGGTGTTCTCGCGGAAAATCACCATATCGACCACCTCGGGCCGCTTGACCGGCGAGGGCACGCCCTGGAAGTAGCGCACCGGCCGCAGGCAGACATATAGGTCGAGCAGCTGGCGTAGCGCCACGTTGAGCGAGCGGATGCCCCCGCCGACCGGCGTCGTCAGTGGCCCCTTGATGCCAACCAGATAGCGCCGGAAGGCTTCGACCGTCGCGTCGGGCAGCCAATTGTCGGTCTGTTTAAAGGCTTTTTCACCGGCCAGTACCTCCATCCACTGGATCTGTCGCTTGTCGCCGTAAGCTCGCTGCACCGCTGCGTCGAACACGCGCACACTGGCGCGCCAGATGTCGGGGCCAGTGCCATCGCCCTCAACAAATGGGATGATCGGGCGATCGGGCACGTTGAGCTTGCCACCCTGAATGCTCACCGGCTCGCCGGCCGGAATAGTGTAACTCGTGGTGGTCATAATCTCTCCTTTAGTAGTTAGGAGTTATGTGGCTATTATACCATCACACCTGCGAACCAACGATATCCGGAGCGATGGGCGCGTCCTAACGTTAAGAGATCATAACAATTGATATGCAACAACCAGATTTTTACTTGAAGATCCGTTTCGGCCAGAGTATAATGATATGGGCTGAAAGATGGCGGGGAAGAAGCGTAGCGCCAGGTCGTTGTGAAGACAATGGCGACCGGCTCTTTTTATTTGTTCACGCAATTGTTCCGATTATTTTCTATGCTTGCTTCCCGGCCCTCGCGACACGCGCCACGGCGTGCTCCGCAAGGAGACTCGCATGACCGCGAGGCGTTCGACATACCGGAGTGTGAGCCGCCCGGCTCTGCTCCTGTGTCTAGCATTCCTTCTTTTTGGGTCGGGCGCGGCCCCTGCATTGGCGCAGCATCTTTCACGACTCTCCGAGCCACTTGGGAGGGTCGTTACCGCGTCGGCTGAGAATCAGGTAACGGTTACGACCTCCTCGGATGTTGCCGATGGCAACACCACCTCGCTCGCCACCCTCGCCAGCCAGCCGGGAGCCGACGGCAAGATCTCCCTACGCGAGGCGATCCTGGCGACCAACACCATCAGCACAGCCGGGGCGCTGACGATCGGCTTTGATATTCCCAGCAATGACCCTGGCTACAGCAGCGCCGACGCCACCTGGACGATCACGCTGGGCGCACAGGCGCTGCCGGCGCTCGGCCATGGAAATGTGACGATCGATGGAACGACCCAACCTGGCAGTCGCAGCTACCCGCAGATCGTTCTCGATGGTTACAATGTATATGAGGCTGCTGGTTTAAGTAATGGTATCACAATCACTTCCAGCCACAATACCATCCGCGGCCTGACCCTGATGAATTTTTACGATGACGCTGTGTTACTCAGCGGGCCTTCGGCGGCCTTTAACCAGGTTGCTGGCTGCTACCTTGGCCCGAGTGCAAATGGCGCCGCCGCGGCCCAGCCGAGCTACGTCGGGGTCGAATTGCGCGATGGCGCACACGATAACACGATCGGCGGCGCCGACGCGGCGTCGCGTAATCTGATCTCCGGAAATGCATACTCAGGCGTATGGATTCAGGGCGGTACCACGAGCGATAACACTATTACGGGCAATTGGATCGGCGCGAACCCCAGCGGCCAAGCGGCGCTGAAGAATGCCGTCGCCGGCATCATGGTTATGGGTGGCGCGCACGGTAATCTAATCGGCGGCGCGAGCCCTGGCAATCTCATCTCAGGTAACGAAACAGGTATCTATATCGACGGCGGGTTCGCCACGACGATTGCGGGGAATACGATCGGACTGGCCGCCGATGGCCATACGCCGCTGGCGAACGCTGGCGGCGGCATCTGGCTGCTGCGTGGCGCGCGCAACAACTTGATCGGCGGCGCGAGTGCAGCGGCGCGCAATATTATCTCGGGCAATGGCGCTAGTGGCGCGCAGTACGGGCAGGGTATCTATCTGGCATCCGCGCCGCCCGACGCGGCTACCGTTAGCAATACGATTCAGGGCAACTATATTGGAGTCGACTCCAGCGGCAGCCGGCCGGCCGGCAACTATCGCCAGGGGGTGCTGATCGGGCCAGGCGCGGAGAACAACGTTGTCGGCGGTACGGCGCCCGGCGCGGGCAATGTGATCGCCTACAATGGGCTGGGCGGCATCCGGATCGATTCTGGCGGCAATCAGGTGGCCGGCAATCTGATCGGCGTGGGCGCCGACCGCGTGACCCAATTGGGCAACCAGCTCAACGGCGTGCGCGTCGGCGGTAGTAATAACACAATCGGCCCGGCTAACACTATCGCCTATAATCAGCAATCGGGCATCATGCTTAGCGGCGGCGCCACAACAGTTATGAGCAATACGTTGTCCTCGAATGCGCGCTCGGGTGTGTGTGTGGCCGGGCCGAACAATATTCTGCGCGGCAACCTTATTCAATCGAATGGCGGCGGCAGCGGCCCCTGGCCGGATTGCGCCATTCGTGCTGGTATCACCATCACGGGGACCAATGCTACCTTGATAAGTGAAAATGATATTCTGGCCAATAGCGATGTCGGCGTTGCGGTCTACGGCGGAGTTGGAAATCGCATCCTTGTGAACAGCATTAGCGATAATCACCAGGCCGGCATCCAATTGATGAGCGGCGGGAATAATGGCGTCGCGCCACCGCAGCTCGGCTCGGTGACAACCACGACCGTGAGCGGCATCGCCTGTGCGCTCTGCCGTGTCGAGGTATTTACGGACACCGGTGACGAAGGCAAGGATTTCCTTGGCGCGACAACCGCCGGCAGCAATGGCCAATTCAGCCAGGTGCTCGCACCCGCCGCACAGCCGGGCCACCATATTACCGCCACGCATACCGATAGCAATGGCAACACCTCGCCCTTCGCCCCGGCAGTCAACGTGCCGACTTCATCGCCGCCTGATCCCACTCCTACCCCGGTTGGTCCGCGCCCACCGCTGATCTCGCCGCGCCAATATATCGCTTTCGTGATACTCTGAATGACTAGAACAAAGTCACATTCGCGCGAGACACAGCCAGCGAGCTGGGAAGATTCGGCGATCCGCGCCGCCTACGAGCAGTATAGCGTCGAAGGCTTCTACCAGCGCTTCGGTGATAGCTATCGTAACCCGCATGAACGCGCGATCCGCGCCGCGCTCAAGGCTGCGGTTTCGCACTGGGATCTTCCGCTCGATCATGTGTTGGACCTGGCGTGTGGCAGCGGCGAGGCCACGCTGGCGTTGCGCGAGCTTGGCTGCGCCGCGATCGACGGTATCGATCCGTACACCTACGAAGCCTACGCCAGGCGTACCGGACAGACGGCTGAACGTTTCACCTTCGAGCAGATCGCCGGCGGCGCGCTGGCCGGCCGGAGCTATGGCACGATCGTCTGTAGCTTTGCCCTGCATCTCGTGGCGCTCTCGCGCCTGCCTGCCCTGGCGACGCAGCTTGGCCTGATTGGCGAAACGCTGCTGATCCTGACGCCGCACAAACGCCCGCACCTCCGCCCCGAGTGGGGCTGGTCCTGCGCCGACGAGCTGCTGATCGAGCGGGTGCGCGCGCGCTATTATGTGCGGGCATACGAGCTGGGCGACGATCGATAAGCATCGCTATGACTTGCGCCTGCCCGTCGTCACCAGCCAGACCCCGCCGAACACCAGGGCCGCGCCGCCCAGGAACGCGCCGCCTAGCGGCTCATGCAGCAGCGCCCAGGCGACCAGCACTCCGGCCAACGGCTGGAGGTACATGGTGATCGCCACCTGGGCTGCGCGCACCCGGCCATAGGCCCAGAACAGCACCAGGAAGCCCAGCACCGTCACTAGCAGCCCGGTGTAGCCCACTGCCGCCGCGCCGACCAGGGTTACTTGAGGCGTGTGGCCGCCCAGCCACTCGCCGGCGGCGAAAGGCAGCAGCCCGCCCACGCCGACCAGCCCGGCGGCCGCGGTGGCCGGCAGCGGTGCGTGGCGCGCCATCATGTCCTTGCCCATGACATTGTAGCAGGCCCAGGTGAAGCCATTGACCAGAAAGATCGCGTCGCCGAGCAGCCGCTGGCCTGGGCCGGCCATCCCGCTGTCATGTGGCCAGAGGATCAATGCCAGCCCACCGATCGCCAGCGCGAAGCCCAGCACTCCTCGCCGGCCTAGCCGTTCGCCCAGCCACAACCATGCCAGCAGTGCGATCCACAGCGGCGTAGCCGTCGACAGAAGCGCGATATCCGAGGCCGGACTAAGCGAGAGCGCCAGCGTCTGCGCGAGCTGCGCCGCGCAGAAGCCAAGCAGTCCCATGGTCGCCAGCCGCCGGCCATCGGGGCCGCGCAGCAGCGTCAACGCCTGGCCGCGCGCCAGCGGCAGCAGCACCGCCAACGCCAGTGTGAAGCGCAGCAGCGCGAACGTAAATGGTGGGATCGTCTCCAGCGCCGGCTTGGTCAACGGGAATGCCGCGCCCCAGATCACATTGATACCGGCCATTGCCAGCACGGCGCTGTTCGTTCTGAGTTTTGTATCTTGAGTGCTGAGTTGCGCGGCTTCCATTGTAGCAATCTCCCTATGATGTGAATACAGCATGCGAACGCGCCGCACATCATACACCAATTGCCCGATCATCTTTTGAGTGCTATCATGCCGGTCGATCTGTTGTCCACACAATTACTGATCCGTGCATTGATCGGGCATCTTTTGGTGGGGGTTCGGGGAC